>JAUSPO010000005.1 GCA_030656575.1 Bacillota bacterium | reverse complement strand
CTGTCAACGCTTCACGTGCAGTCTCGCGACCACCCGCGCATGACTCGGGGCCGTGATGGTTCAGCTATTCCTTTCACGTGGGGCTCTTTCATCCCCTTCTCTATGCCGGTTTATCCCGGCGCACGAACCGTCCCCGTGTCTTTTTTCCCCTTTTGAAAATATTTTTAAAAGGAGCTGGTAAAAGCTCCTTTTTCTTATATAATTAGGATAAATATAGAAAGAATGTCATGCCGAGGAAGTGAGTGGAAATGTTTTTAAAAAGATGTCCTGTCTTTGCCGGTATTTTAATACTTGCCCTGGTTTTTAGTGCTGCCTTTTTCCCCGCGACCGCATTTATGGAGGACCAAGGGCCGCTCCTGCGGGAAATTGAGGAGTATATCCGGGAATATTATTTTTACCCTCCGGTGGATGATCTCTTTCCCCTGGATTCTACAGATGACTTGGAGAGTGTGTTCAGTGACCCCTATTCAGCCTATCTTTTCGAGGAACAGTTCCGGTTCTTTGAGGAGAGCCTGGGCCGCAGCCTTTCTGGTGTAGGTATCTACCTCGAGGCAGAAGATTCCTTGTTCTTGGTAGTTTCCACCGTTCCCGGTTCTCCGGCGCAAAGGGAGGGAATTAAAAGCGGCGATCTTATTTTTTCAGTTGATGGGCGGTCTGTATCAGGACTTGCTTTAGAGGAAGTCATAGCTCTCATACGGGGAGAAAAAGGGAAGAGGGTCGACCTTGGTATACGGCGTCAGGGCGAAATTATGGAATTTACACTTTTTAGAGAAAAAATCAGAGTTCCCGCTGTAGAATATGCCTGGTCGGACGAAGGGATAGCTATAGTCCGTCTCTATAATTTTGATCTTGATTCAGCACAGGAGCTGATCCTGGTGTTGGATAGGTTGGAAAAGGAGGGACTAAAGGCAATTATCCTGGATCTACGCTCTAACCAGGGTGGTTATTTCCATGAGGCACTTGAAATGGCTTCTCTCTTTACGGAAGGCGTCCTTTTGCAGATAAAAGGAATGGATTCAGCCTGGGAAGAAGTCGAGACCCTGGCTGGGGACAGAAGGAAATTTCCAATGGTGGTTTTGATTAACGGAGGTTCTGCCAGTGCTGCTGAGATCCTTGCTGCCGCACTGAAGGATAATGGCGCTGCCCTTCTGGTGGGTGAAATTTCTTATGGTAAGGGGACGATGCAGACCCTTTTCCAGATGGATCATGGGGGTTACCTCAAATTGACCACAGCAGAGTTTGCTTCCCCCCTGGGTAACAGGATTGAGGGAAATGGAGTTGAACCACATTTTCTGGTTTATTTCGAGGATGAACAGCTTTTGACCGCATTGAAACTTATGCGCTACCGGCTTGAAGAAGGCGATGGTGGGGTATCTCTGCTGGATGCAGCTCTTAGAGAGATGAGAGATGAGGATAGTAAAATACCTCTACCTGAACAAATTAATGGGGATACTTATTTTCCTCTGAGGGCTGCGCTTCTTTACACAGGGAGGACTATTCAATCTGAGAAGCTGCCGGGGGTATACAATTTTAACTGGGAAAACCGCCTCTATACGATTGATATAAATTTGCTAACCATAACTTGCACAGACAGCAGGGGTAAAGGGCAAATAAGTAATATTTTTCTCTACCGGGATTATTCTTACGTTTCCCGAGCATTCCTGGAGCAGGAGGTGGGAATTTCTTTTCTCAAGGATGCCTTTCCTTGAGAAAACGGTGTCTATTCCCTGAAAATGTTATTTGAGGCAGCACTATTTCTAGGGTATAATGGAAAAAACATCAAATAAGGAGGTGGGGTGGTGAATGTGAGAGATTATCTTCGTAAAATCTTAATCTTTGCACTGTTGGCCGGGTTCATTTTGTCCACCGCCTGCCCTTCGATCGCGGCTGCATCCCGGCAGGTTGCTGTACATATTGATGGTGTTCCTCTACAATTTGATGTGGCGCCGCAGCTTCGGGAGGAGAAGTTAATGCTTCCTCTGCGGAAAATATTTGAAGAGCTGGGCTACCTGGTTACCTGGGAAGCCGATGGGAAAAGAGTAGCGCTCAGGGGGCCCGGCCGCATGATTATCCTCTATCCGGGGAACGTCCTCTATTCAGTAAACGGGGTCGTTTATCGTGCTTCTGAGGTGCCGTTTATTGAAAAAGGGCGAACAATGGTGGGCATTGATTTATTAAAGCAGAGCGCCGGAATAAAAAACCTGGTTTGGGATGAGCAAAAAGGTATTCTTCACCTGGAATATTTGCCTTCCAGGAGGGGTGAGGTGGAGAGGGATTGGGGGATCATACCGGATGAAGAAGGCCAATCGTACTTTGTTGAAGTCCTTTTACCTCCCGGAAACCGTGTAGATGTGGGCGAGACTTTTGAGATTCGAATTTCAGCGCCTCTTGTGAGGGGGATCCATTCTTACGAAATCCGCTTCTTCTATAATCCGGAAGTAATCAAGATCAAGGACATTACCAATCCTTTTTTTATCCGTCAGGATGAATTCTACATGAAGCGTATTAATAACAGGGATGGCATGGTGCAGTATACTCTCACCACCCTGGGTTTTCCCGAAGTAATTCCTCCCAGGAAAAACCTGGTCGTGATCGAGGCTATTGCTTTTCGCGCAGGGGCTGTACCTTTTCTTGAGGGGACTTTACAGATAAAAATGCTTGATAATACTGCTGGTTCAATGCCTGTCTTCCTGGAAGAGAAAACTCTCTATACGGGACCACCACGCTAGAAAAAAAGGATATTTTAGGAGTGAAAAATTAGTTGAAAAAAGCTGTAAACGTATTTCTATGTGTACTCTTTTTACTTTCCCTGCGGCCTGGTGAGGCCATGGCAGTTGTTGGAGGAAACTATTCCCACTTCGCTTTTGCGCAAAATGAGATCAGGATTTTTTTAAACGGACAGGAGATTTTTATGGATACTGCTCCTGTAATCGAAGCAGGGCGTACCCTTGTTCCGGCAAGATTTGTGCTGGAGGCAATGGGGGCAGTTGTAGAGTGGAATGATTCCACAAGTACAGTTTTTGTAAAGATGGATGAAAAAACTATCGAACTTCCTATAGGAAATAGAACGGTACGTATTAACGGAAGCCCGCTTAGACTTGATGTTCCAGCAAGATTAATCGGGAACAGGACCTTCATACCCTTAAGATTTGTCACTGAAAACCTCGGTGCTGAAGTATACTGGGATGCTGTCGGGCGAACCATCTATCTTCAGCTCCTTTCTCTGGAGGAAGTGCTCATACGTCAGGAGTACTCTCCTTATTACAGGGACCTGAAAGTTGAAGTGGAAACTTATGGCATAGCCCTTGGGGATACGGCACAAAGAGTCATCCTTCTGCTGGGCGAGCCTGCTCGTAAGGATGCAACCATTTACGGCTACACATGGTGGATTTATAACCGGGATATGCTGAACTACCTGCAGGTAGGGATCAAAGACGGTAAAGTGATGACCATCTACAGCTGCGGGGGAGAATGGAATTTCGGGACTATTACCCGGGGAAGCAGATTATTTGAACTTGAAGAAGGCTTTAGCACGTCTGACGTGCTCTACGTGGATAGTATATGGACAGCGTATAAGCTCCATCTTCCAACTCTTATCTTCAATAACATGGTGGCAACTTTCTACTATGATGCACACGATCAAGATAAAATAACTGCAGTCAGGCTGGAAGACAGGGAGGTAGCCGTTGACAGGTATGTTCTCTTCTTTAAGCACCGTTCATCCGGCGGTTCATCCACCGGCAAGAAGGAACCCTTACCTGCTCAGATAATGCGGGATGCAGAGGCTGGTGACGAGAGGCAAATTTTTGACCTTGTCAATGCAGAGCGGGCGCGGCGGGGCCTGCCTGTCCTGAATTGGCACGGGCCTGCAGCCCTTGCAGCCCTGGGACACAGCACGGAGATGTTTATTCACGATTATTTCAGTCATTATTCGGAAGTAACAGGGAAAGCTCTTGACCAGCGCCTGGATGATCAGAGGATAGTATTTACTTTTGCTGCAGAAAATATCGCCAGGGGACAGTTGGACGGAATTGAAGTGCATCATGGCCTTATGAACAGTTACGGGCACCGGGAGAACATTCTACATAAAAACGTACGCTCCCTGGGCGTTGGTGTTTACCGGGAATGTTATACGCAAAATTTTGTAACTGAAAGATAATCATGATAAATTGATGCAGTTAATAGGAGCGAATAAAATATTTAAGAAATTTCAGGAACGTAAAGCAGCATATGAAATTAAATTAAAAAAAGCGCGGAAATTAAGCGGCTTGATTTCGACCTTTCGACTTCTGGCCTTTCTTTTTGCTGCTGCAATTTTTGGTTTCGGTCTTCATGGGGAACAATTTTATTTATTTTATTTTGCGGTGCCTTTAATAGTACTTTTTATTTTTCTGATCATCAAACATAACTCCATCAAGAACAGGATCGACTTTCTGGAAAAAGTTATCAGCATTAATGAGGATGCTTTACGACGTCTTTCGGGGCAGTGGACTTCATTTTCCGATTCCGGAGAACGCTTTATTAATAACGAGCACCCTTATACGACCGATTTAAACATCTTTGGACACGGATCACTATTTCAGTACATCAATACTACCTCCTCTTTTACAGGGGAACAAACTCTCGTTAAACAATTAAGGGTTAGCGCTGACTTGGAAGAAATAAGGCCCCGGCAGCAGGCTATCTCAGACCTTGCCGGCCGCCTGGACTTCCGTCAGCATTTCCAGGCAGAGGGTACCGATACTTTTTTCAAAACTCATGACCCAGCTGATCTACTTTCCTGGTCTGAGGAAAAACCATCCATAAGCCGTAAAAATCTTATGGATTATCTCTGGGTATTACCGGCAGTTACGCTGTTATTCCTTCTTTTGGCTGTTCTGCAGGTTGTTCCCCCGGGTTTTTTTGTTTTTGCCCTTCTTATGCAGGTGATTGCCGCAGGACTGGGAGAGAAAGTTGTCCGCGAGGCTTTCAGCAATACAGAAAAAGCGGTGGACCAGTTAAAGCGTTATGTAAGGCTTCTACAATATATTGAAGCAGAGAATTTCAAGGCTCCGTTTCTTCTGAATCTAAAACAAAGATTATTCACAGATTCCCGCTCGGCGCTAGATCAGATCAAGGCTCTTTCAAAAATAGGGGACCGCATCAATCTCCGTTATGGCAATTCACTGATCTATTTTCCCGTTAATATTGCGGTACTCTGGGATCTGCACACCTTAAAAAAACTGGACGGATGGAAAAGACAATCGGGTTTATCTTTAAGGGTCTGGTTTAATATTGTGGGGGAGTTTGAGGCATTATCAAGCCTGGCCGTTATTGCACAGGATCACCCCGATTGGGTCTATCCTCAGGTATCAGGGGGTGCTCCCGTATATGAAGCAAAATCGCTGGGACATCCTCTCATCGGTGAAGAGTTTAGGGTAAACAATGATCTCCGGCTGTCGGGTCCCGGAGCTGCATCGATCATAACCGGCTCAAACATGTCAGGGAAGAGCACGTATTTGAGGACCGCAGGGATTAACCTGGTTCTTGCCTATTCCGGTGCGCCTGTCTGCGCAGAGAGCATGTCATGTTCATTAATGAGAATTTATTCGAAAATGCAGATTCACGACAATCTCACAGAAAAGGTTTCAACATTTTATGCAGAACTGAAGCGCATAAAAATGATTATTGACGCAGCGCAAACAGGCGCTCCCCTTATTTTTCTGCTTGATGAAATCTTCCGGGGAACAAATTCCAGGGATAGGATCTTTTCCACCCGAAATGTGGTAAAGCAGCTGCATAAATTATCGACGATAGGGCTTATAACAACTCATGACCTGGAACTAAGCGTATTGGAAAAAGAATACCCCGGATCGATCATAAATTATCATTTTACGGATGAAATTGACGATGACGGCATTCATTTTGACTACAAGCTGAAACCGGGCGTTTCTCAAACGGCCAATGCAGTAGCCCTGATGAAAATGATCGGTATCGAGGTTGAAGCCGACCCTACCTAATTTTATAATATAAGCAGGCCTTCCAGAGCAGAATCGCTGCTTCAGCCCTGCTTAAGGGCTGGCGTGGTTCGAACCACTGCAATTCATTGTTCCCCAGGACTCCCCGCCGCATAAGCAGCGCTGTACTTTCACGTGCCCAGAGAGGAGTTTTGCCCAAGGTGGCATTTCCCAGCTCCTGGTCAATTCGCGCCAATTTATTTCTATCTGTGTATTCCCCATTTTGTAAGAGGAACCTCTCAAGCCGCAGCAGCAGCGCCGCAAATTCGGCTCCGCTAACGGGGGAAAGGGGTCTGAAGGTTCCATCCCCGTAACCGCCCAGAAGTCCTAAAGCCGCTGCCTGGTTTACAGTGGATGAGAACCAGGTCCCCCTGTCAACGTCTTTGAAAAATTCTTCGGAAAATGCCTGATCACCCCTGCTCTTGAAATGAAGGGGCATTCTCATTAAAAGTGCCGCAGCCTGCGCCCGGCTTAGATGCATGCCAGGAGCAAATCTGTCGGTATCCACACCTCTGAATATACCCCGGGCGTAAAGAAAGGAAATAGCTTCCAGTGCGGGATGGTCGGGTCCCAGGTCTTTAAATATTTCTGACGCGCAGCGCAGCACAGGGTCTTCATCTTCTTCAGAGAACTGTATCTCATCACTATTATGATCAGCCTTTTCTTTATCCAGCTCAGTATTCCTTTCTTTTGTTTCTTCCACATCTGAGGGTGTATCATCCCAGTATTGGTATTGGTCCGGAGCCTGAGTCCTGTTATCCACGATAATGGAGATCTGTTCAAATATTTCCTGTCCCAGAATATCTGCTGTTTTTACTGTCAGCAGATAATGGCCGTTGTTGTAACTTCCCGTCTCAAACTCCCAGGTAAGCGATGTATAAGGCGCCTCAGACTGGGCTGCCAGTTCACCGTTTATCTCCAGGTAAAGGTAGCCTAATCCATTTCCCCCCAACTCTTCCGCTGCTTCCGCTTCTATAAGGACGTTCACATTACCACTTAAAGAGCTGCCCTGCTGCGGGGATGTTATCTTTAGCTCCGGGAATGGAGGGGTTTCCCGCAGGTATTTGAAAGTCAGCGATTCTTCCACCTTTTCTCCCAGATGGTTTGCAGCTTTTACCGTAAGAATATATCTTTCTTTTGCTGTGTCTTCCTCCGGGAGTTCCCACAGGCAGCTGTAAGTTCCGCTGCCGTTGACGAAGTCTACTTCTTCAAATCTACAGATCTCATCCTCATCAAGAAAAAAAGCAAGTTCTTTCAAATTTGGGTCCGCGATAAAAACCCGAAATTCTGCCGCTCCGATCACATAGGCTCCATCCCGTGGATGGTCAATCGCAGCTTCCAGGGGGTCGTAATGGGGTATATATTGCCGTGTTCCCCAGGGTTCAAATTCCAGAAGAGAAATTTCTTTTATAGTAACACCTTTACCGATATTGCCTTGATAAGAGGGGCCTCCACTGTGATTCCAGTAGTTATAGCGGATATCGGCTACTTTTTGACCGAGGGCCGGGGTGGAACTAAAGTAAACACCACTATCATAAGCGCTTAAAAAATAATTACCTCTTAAAATATGTCCACCAAGAGTTATCCCGACCCCTTTTCCGATACTTTCAAAAGTATTAAACATCATGGAAATCAGTCTGTTTTCAGGGTCTTCACTGGTAGAAAGATTAATACCAACAGTTGAGGGCAGGCCGCTTCCCCAGAAAGTATTTTCCAAAATGTTCACTGATACGTTCTGGGTGTGAATATCGAGCCCCATACTGTTACTGGTATCCATGAAAAAAATATTTCCCCGGATGGATGAATGCCCTCCGTTTAAGGCAAAAAACCTAATACCTCTTGTGTTAGAACTAAAAATGCTATTCTCAATAATTGAATTTCCTCCGTTGATACGAATTCCTTCCTTATTGCTGTGGAAAGTGCTCTGGTTAATTACCAGGTTACCATTGGTTACATCAAATCTAATGCCCCATTCCTTAGCATAGCGAATTTGGACATGTTCAAGTTCTCCATCTCCGGCTGCTCTGATCCATATACCATTCCATTCGGCCGAGCCTTCCACTGCCTGTCCCATGCCCGGTGAGGTGTCATTTCCTTTGGTAAAGTAGATCAGTTCTTCCGGGGCACCAATGGCCTTAATGGTGCCATAAACATATAAAGTCGCGTTGTTCACAAACTTTACCACAGCCCCCGGCTCAATGGTCAGGGTGACATTTGCGTTAATTGTCTTTGTTTCGGATACGCGATAGATCTTTCCGCCTTCCCAGGTCGCATCTTCGGTTATGCTGGTGACATTAACAACATCCATCTCTTTTGAAGAAAATGCCGGCAATGGTGCTAAATTAAGAAAAGCAGCTGCGATTACGAGTGGTAAAAAAGTTCTCAAAAGTAAGAGCGTGGAAAACAGCAAATTGCCTCCCAAAGGTTTGAACATAGCCGGTGCTCCTTTCATAAATATGAGTCAAAGTTCTATATTAAAAAAGCCTGGAAATACCTTTCTATTTCCTATAATTTCGACCTTTTATGTCATTTTCCTCTGAATTATAAGTAAATTCATTTATTTACAGTATAATTTGTTAGTTTTTTACCGGAACTTTTTTAATTATAAAACGTCATATTGTTAAAGTCATATTATAGAAGTGGTTATTTTCTATGATGTTTTATTGCCTGGCGTTTGAATATCAGTTATAATATTGCTTGAAGGAAACCCTGCTGCATGTTACACAAATAATAAAACTTATCATAAATGATACTCTGAAAGGATCTGAAAGAGATGAAAAAGGATGCGACTGCAGGAAACAAAGGTAAAAGTTCCTCACTTGGCAGGAATATTATTTTAATGGGGATCATTGCCGTGGCTGTTTTTTTGGTTGTTTCCGGCCTGTGGTTAAAATCCTTATGGAATGAAGTTTATGAAATTGCCCAGCCGGAAGGAGGAGGATTTAAGCTGTCTTTTCCTGATAAGGAGCAGGAACCCCTGCCTGATATTATGAATGTCCTCATTCTCGGACTCGATTCCCGCGATCCTGTAGCAAGAGCTGATACGGTGATGCTTTTAACCTTAAACCGCAGGACAGGCGAGATCAACATTATTTCCGTGCCCCGTGATATGCGCATTAATATACCCGGTTACGGTTTGGATAAAATCAATCATGCCCACGCTTACGGGGGGGTGCCCCTGACGAGGCAGGCGCTGGAGGATTTTCTGGATATTAAAATTGATCATTATATGACAACGGATTTCGATGGTTTTACAAACATCGTAGATATTCTCGGGGGTATTGAATTGGATGTGGAGAAAAGGATGCGCTATTACGGCATTGATGTCACGATTGAACTGGATCCCGGCCTCCAGCATCTTGACGGTGAAAAAGCGCTGGAGTACGTCCGCTGGAGAGGTGATGGAGAGGGAGATTTCGGCCGTGTCCGGCGGCAGCAGAATTTTTTGAAGGCGCTGCTCCAGGAGATTATTACCTTTAAAAATGTACTTAAATTTCCCCGTCTCTTACCTGAGATGGCTCAAAATATGAAAACCGATCTGGAGCTTTCCCAGGCTTTGGTTTTGGCTAATAAGCTGAAGAATATTGAAATAGAAGAGATAAATACGTTAACTTTGCCCGGCAATGCGGGGTATGTTGATGGAATAAGCTACGTTTTACCCCAGGAAGATAAAATTCGGGAAATGGTAGAGAGGTATATTAAGGGCAAAGAAATGAAGAAGTCCTGAACATAGTGAGGAAATATGGATAGAAAATCGAACAGCACAACAAAAGGCGGACATAGTATAGTAAGGATACTGGGAAGCCCGGTAAATAGTCTTACCCTGGAAGAGACAGTTCAAGCTTTAGGTTCTGCCTGGGCTGAGGACAGGCAGAGGGTAGCCCATGTAGTTACAGCCAATGCAGAAATGCTCTACCAAAGTTCAAAGGATAAAGAGCTTGCAGAGATTATCGAGGCTGCGGAGATTGTAACGGCAGATGGGGCAGGTGTTGTACTGGCATCTCGTATCCTCGGCAGTCCTGTTCCTGAAAGGGTGGCCGGTTTTGATCTGATGGTGGAATGCCTGAAAGAGGCCTCCCGTACTTCCGTCCCCATTTATTTTTTGGGCGCTGAACCCCATATTCTCAATAAGGCAGTCGCAAATGCCCGGGAACTCTTTCCCGGGCTTAATGTAGTGGGCAGCCACCACGGTTATTTTCGTGACGGGGAAGATGAGTCTATCCTTGATGAAATATATTCATTGAAACCATGCCTTCTCCTTGCAGCCATGGGTGTTCCCCGGCAGGAGAAGTGGATTTACAGGAATAAGAAAAAACTTCCTCCCTGTGTGGCCATGGGTGTTGGAGGAAGTTTTGACGTTCTGGCAGGAAAGTCCCGCAGGGCACCTCTTTGGATGCAGCGGGCAGGACTGGAATGGTTTTACCGGGTCATAAAGGAGCCTTACCGCCTGGGCAGAACAGCAGTACTGCCGGCCTTTCTCTTCGCTGTACTAAACCAGGCAGCCCACCGCAAATGAGCCTTGAGTATGCCATGGTTACGGATTTAAAGTAAGCGGTGCCATGGGGACGGTTCGAGCGTCACCGCAGCGTAGCGAAGGTCCAACGGGAAGACGATGGAACCGTCCCCGTGGCTTAGCGGTGGTGCAATATAACAAATCTTTGGCTTAGTGCTTTAAGGTAAGGGGACATATGGTAAGTGGACACACCTCATTTTTCAAGTGGTAAGTAGGACACACCTCTTGCAGAGGAATGTCCCCGATGGAATGTCCCCGTGGCGCACAGTGGTCCTAGAGCAGGCTTGCCGTCAGGTCCCCCAGTTCGCTTGTACTGTAGCCCATATTGCCTGCAGAAAGACTCTTAATATGGTTGGCGCAAACGTTCATAACTGCATTTTCTATGGAGACAGCCGCTTCTTCTTCGCCCAGGTGTTTGAGCATCATGCTTCCGGCACAGATGGAAGCAAGGGGGTTAATAATATTTTTGCCGGTGTACTTGGGCGCAGACCCGCCGATAGGTTCAAACATGGACGTCCCTTTGGGGTTGATATTGCCACCCGCGGCAATACCCATACCTCCCTGGAGGATAGCTCCCAGATCCGTAATAATATCGCCGAACATGTTGTCTGTTACGATAACATCAAACTGCTCAGGGTTTTTTACCATCCACATACATATGGCATCAACATGGGCATACTCTCTTTTAATATCCGGGTATTCCTCTCCAACTTCG
>JAUSPO010000003.1 GCA_030656575.1 Bacillota bacterium | reverse complement strand
AAGGAGCACCTCTTCTATCCGCTTCCTTGGGCATTTCGCAGAGATTCAATTTTATGTTTAACTTCTCTATTCCTTGCGGTTTGTCATGAAGAAACTTTATTCCCACAGGTGACCTTTCATATTTCAATTTCTCAAACACGGACAAATCAGTTTTAAGTGGTTTCATGATCTGATCCTCCCTTTTTTCTTTAATCGAAGGATAACTCGGTTCTCCCAATAATATCGTCCTGCAGTTCTTTGCTCAACTCTACAAATAATGCACTGTACCCGGCTATCCTCACAAGCAGCCCTTTGTAATTATCCGGGTTAGCCTGAGCGTCTAAAAGAGTTTTTCGACTGACAACGGTAAACTGGCTGTGCATACCTTTTCTTTGAACGTACATCTCAAGCAGGGAAATCAGATTATCACGGCCGTTTTCCCCGGAAAGAGCTGTCGGGGAAAACTTCCAGTTAAGCAATGTTCCATTAGCGGCTCTGGCATGGTCCAGTTTAGTTACGGATTTGCATATGGCGCTGGGGCCATTAAGATCATGAGATGCAGCAGCTGTGTGAACAGCCCCCATGCAGTCAGAGATTGGCTCGTATGATTTTCTGCCGTCAATGGACGCCCATTGCAACCTGCCAAATGCCACGTTAACTGCGACGGAATAAGCACCAGGCAGGAATACGCCGCCATGGGCATTCGGTCTCTTTTCAATGTGTTTACAGTAGGTGTCTAAACCGAATTTGGCCAGTTCATCAGCGTAATTATCGTCATTGCAGTAGTGGTGTACTTTGTTACTGTTAACCAGAGCATAAAGAGGTTCATAGCCTTCCCAGTTGTTTATCACAGCCTTTAGAAGCTTTTCCCCACTAACCTTCTTTTCATCGAAAACCAGCTGTTTAATAGCAGCCAGGCCATCTCCCACAGTCCCTATCCCTACAGCCTGGGGTCCGCTAAAATTATACCTGGCACCTCCGGCGGTAACGTCCAGACCCTTTTCAATACAGTCTTCTATAATCAAGGACAGGTACGGAAGTGGTTTTATTGCCTGGTGCGCAATATCCACGGCATTTAACATGGAAACCATCCTGTCGCACCAGTATTTCATCTGTTGATCATAAGCATCCAAAACTTCGTCAAATGACTTGAATTCGGACAGGCTTCCTGTCTTAAGTCCGAGCTGACTGCCGACCCCTGCACACACTCCAAAGCGCGGACAATTAGAAGTGCATTCCACACACTTACCGTCATTGACAGCCAGCTCCAGTACCTTGGCAATGTTGAAATAAGCTGCATCATGCCAACCGTACTCTTTCCCTGTGGCATCAGGTTCGACACAACCAACCACTTGATAATCTCTGCAATCTTCAACGGATCTGCCATAGGCCAGCATACTTGGAATGGTAACATCATCATTAAATATCTTTGGTTCACCAGTGCCCAATCTAATTAAATTTGCCACCTTTACCTTTAACTCCCAGGGAGTATTCCCATGAAGCCTTACTGCCAGCCAGGGAGTGGGAACTCTGGTGTGGGCGTGAGCGTCCAGCACCATGAAAGTGAGATCGTTCGTGCCGTCCAGGCCATCCGTCTTCACTCCACCCACGGTGAGGGCAGGTCCGCCTATTCCTCCGTTAGCAAAAATATTGATGCTCTGATGATCCCTTACCTTATTCATATCCCAGATTTTAATATGGAAGCACTCAATTAATTCCTGAATAAATTCTCTGGCTGCTGTACCATTTTTAATGTCATTTCGGTAGTAAGGATACATATATTGATCAAATCTGCCATAACAGATGGAATGACCATTTGATTCCATATGAACCATACAGTTGGCCAGATGAAGCAGTTGTATCGCTTCCCAGAAAGTTCTGGGTGCATTCTCAGATATCCATTCGCAGTTGTCTGCTATTCGCAGCAATTCCTGCTTCCTGGCTTCATTTTGTTCTACTTCCCACATCATCCGCGCCAGCCGTGTAAAATCTCATTATATATTCAATAGCTGCTTCACATGCTATTACAGCAGCTCCATAGAAGTACTTTTTCTTAATATCTTCCGGCAAAGACAGATCGAGACCCGCTATTTTTTCTTCAATCTGCTTTTTAATCCCTGTGAAGCCCAATTTGAATATCTTTTCGTAATTAATGCCAAGATGGCCCGCCCCGGAGTAAATATAAGAAGGTGCCAAAAATACGCCCTTCCCCATATGGGAACCCTTTATTTCCTCGTCAGTTAACATTGGAACAACTGCATCTTCGATGCATTGCCCACGCCAAAAGTCTTTAATATCTGAAAGACTACACTGCGTCTCTTTCGAGAATTTAAAATAGTCATGTGTTCTATTATCACTATAATCCAAAAGCCCGTTTTCCATTTCATCTAATATCCAATTTAAGCCAAACTCTGGAAAAACCAGTGCCGCCTTCTTATCACAACCCAAGTTCCCAACTACCAATTCGTCAGGGTAAATAGCTATCGGCACATTTCTGAGCATATTAGATACGCCCTCAGCACATTTAACAACTTGTGGAGCACCAACATGTTTTTGATATGCCTCAGTTACCAGCAGTGCCCTTTCCGGAACAACTACTCCATTAGTGGTTCTTTGAGTTTTGGATAATATTCTGTTTATCCGGGGAAAAGGTGATGTGTTATCAACCATGCCAGAAACACCAACGCCCCATTCTTTGTCAAACGATTCAATGGCGCAAGGTTCCGGATTAAATCTCTTTTCATCCATCCTTGGTCACCTCCCAATAAAAAACATACAATTTCGATAAGTCTTTTGTTTTACCTACGAAATTATTAGGTTCCTTGCCTTTAAATCAGCGGCAACGTCAGCCAGATCAAGCTCCTGTAACCTGGCCTCAGTAGGAAGGCCACTGGCAACATCCCAGCCGCGCAGGGCATAATATTCTCCCTTAAGCTTTTCAAAAGCTTCTCTGTCAATTATATTACCCTTCTTTGATTCCACCTGGCCGTTCTTCCCCGGGACCAGGCAATCGGGATTGAAAAACACTCCCTCTAACGGCTCCTCATGAAGATAATCCAGGAGCTTGTCTCCTTCTCTCCCTCCCCATCCCTGCCGAAGCAGTACAGCTCTTTGCAGATTATAAATTCTTTCCCCGATCTTGTTCAAGCCCGTCTCATCAATTTCTCTGCCAGTTATTGCAGAAAACAACTGGCTTTCGAGGGTAGGGTCACCGGTGTGGTCATCTGCAAATCTAACCCAGATTACCGGCCAGAGGAAGTCACAAAGAATAAGGCTCTCCTTGGCATAAGTGCGATCCTGGATTTTTTTGGCAGCCAAAGCCTTACCTTCGTCAGTAGTATGGTCGACAGCGGCAGCGCCTCCCCAGAAATTATTTGCAACGGTTACCAGGTCATCATAAGACAGAAATGCGTCGTCATCTTTTTGGATCCATTTAAACCACAGCCACAGGGCGTGGCTCAACTCGTGCATTTGGTTGACAGGTCTCCGCTGCTCGGTAGCATAGAAAAGGGCATTGGCCGGTATGAGCCTGGGGTCGTAATCCCGAAGTTCACCGGCACGGGTTACTACCCATGGAGGAGTTAGCTCCTGTGCTCTCTTTCCAATTTTCGCGGCGGCCCTGATTGTCCCCATGGCCAGCAAATCGCCAAAGCCTTCCCTTAACGCTATTTTTCGGGTCAGCTCTTCTATGAACTCTGCACTGCCAATCTTTGAAATTGGCAAGCCCGTATCCTTATCATTTAAGATACCTTCTTGATAACAAAGAGAAAGCCAGTTGATCATGGGATGCATGATCGTAGTATCCAGCCCATAGTGATCGCAAAGCCTAATCGCCAGCAGAGCTGTGTCCGCACCGTCACGTTGGTATTCGTGGGCCGGTTGCCAGTAAACATGCATGGGCTGGCAGAAAAATTTATAACTTCTACCGCCTTCCTCGTAATTTTTTCGGTAACAACCGCTGGCGCAACCGTAGCAGGGGCGTAGTTTTGTCTTGCCGGGTATATTTTCAAGCCAGTCTTTCCAGGTGTCTTTTCTTAGCAAGCGTACCCTGTTTGCGATCTCTCTAAGCTTCTCCGGAGCAGCAGCAACAGGCCTCATATCGCCGCCGGCAACAACAATGGCCTTCAAATTCTTCGATGCCATGACACTGCCGAATCCGCTGCCTCCGGATGAGCCGTCATCTGTTATGAGGGTGGCAAAGGAAACCAGGTTCTCAGCGGCCGGACCTATGGTCAGCACGCTTACATCTCCTCCCAGTTCCCCTTTCAGAACATCGCTGGCCTCAAATGAAGATTTACCCCATAGGGAGGATGCGTTTCTTATTTCTACCGTATCGTTACAAATATATATATAAGATGGTTTATCAGCCCGCCCCTGTACTACCAGTCCATCGTAGCCGGAGTACTTTAGCCAGGTTCCCCACCTTTCTCCCAGGTTGGCACAAGAAAAAACTTCAGGCTCCATGACCGGTGACTTGCCGCAAATCAGCCATCTTCCGCCACCGGGTATGCCGGGAAATCCTGTTACCGGCCCTGTCATAGCTATCAGACAGTTTTCCGGGTCGTAAGCCTTCGCCTGGGGTGGTACCATTTCCCAGTAAATTCTGGCCGCCACGCCTCTTCCGCCCAAGAACTTCTCCGCATAATTAAGGGTGGGCAACTTTGTTGCTTTGCCATCCGACAAATTTACATTAAGTATTTCTCCAGCATATCCAAATTTATTCACGGTTAACCTCCCAAGTCCAAAAAAGATAGGAAATTATTTTTACCTGGAGGAGCAATTATAGCCATTTTCCGTCTCTGAAAAAGGTGCCGGTTTTCCGGCACCTCTTTTTCTCAGTAATCCAGCACTCCGTCAATTTCTAAGGGTTTGATGTCAAAAACAGCTCCTGTTGCCGGTGATCTCTCGGTGAGAAAGAATTCCGGCAGACGATCGTCTTCTGCCGTAAAACCGGCGGCGGTGTTAAACGCTTTTTCTCTTAAGACTGACTGTCGCCCTACGTCTATAACTTTGTTGAAATCCCATTCCCCGCCATAGATACCTGCCATTAGTTCCGGCATGGTCTCTGGTGATGCGGCGGAGAACCAGGCAAAGAGGCACATAAGGCTGTCTGCAGTGGCAAACATTGGTTGAAGCATTGAAGAAACGGCAGCCTGACCTAATGGAGATAAGGGATCAAGGGGCGCCTCCAGCGTTAATCCGGCTGTATGGTCGGCTCCCATGGGTGAAGTGGCATAGGTGACACCTGTGCCTTTTAGGTTTCGTGGTTCGTATCCGGCCATGGCCTGTCCTTTTACGGTCGGTATCCTTTTTACTCCCAACGCCCTGCCGGTGGCCAGAGCACCCTGACCGAGGATCTTGCCCAGCTCCGAGCCAGCCTTCATCTCTTCAATCAATCCGGCGGCCGCTTCACCGTCTCCCCAGGGGATCTTCCCGGCTTCCATGCAGACGCCTATGGTAACACCAGTCTCGATGGTATCTATTCCAAAGTCGTCGCACAACCGGTCAATGCGGGCGATAGCGTCCAAGTCGGCAATATCACAGTTGGAACCGCAAAGGGCAATTGTTTCATACTCTAAACCGGAGGTCAGGTACTCTCCATTGGCATCGTTATAGCGATTGGAGCAGTGGATCACACAACCGGTCTGGCACGGTTCCCCGCTTTTTCCTCCATTTGCTTTCAACTTGGCCAAAAATTCTTCCGCGCCTATTGAACCCACCTTGTCATTGAACCTTCCGCTGAAATTACGGAAAGGCAGGATTGCTGTGGAACCGGTAATATCTGTGATCGCAGGTGTGCCTATCTCCCGCAGCCAGGTCATTCCTTCATTGTTTATGGTTATATCCACAAATTTCTTTCTGACAGCTTCATACCTTTCTTTGTCGGCATACTGGAAAGTGTGGGGTGATGCACTTTTTTCAATCACAACCGCTTTGATTTTTTTGGAACCCATGACAGAGCCCAGGCCACCGCGCGCGGCTGCCCGGGAAGGATAGCCGGTGGCTGCATCGATAATCTGCAGCGTGGAGTTGCGGTACTGCATTTCCCCGGCTGTTCCGATGGAAATGACGCTAATGGCTTCACCGTAGCGTTCTTTTAGTTTTTCCACCAATGCGTAATTGTTTAGTCCGGCGCAGTCAGCGGCAGGAACAAGCTCTGGTGTTCCGTCTTTTCCTATTTTCAAAAGCTGCCAGTCATCTCCCACGGGCAAGTCTTCCAGGATGATCATTTTGATGTTGTGCCTTGCCAGGTACGTCGCTGCGGTACCACCGGAGTTGGCTTCTTTGATCCCGCCTGTCAGGGGGCTTTTTCCGCCGACGGAGAGCCGGTGGGCAGCGGGTACGGTGGTTCCGGCAAACAACGATGTACAGATAATTAGTTTGTTACCGGCGCCCAACGGGTCGCAGGTTGGGTCCACTTCATCAGTGAGCACTTTGGAGATGAGGCTCCTACCGCCGAGAAGACGGTATTCTTCTTTTATCTCTTCCTGCCCAATTGCCTTTGTCTTCACGTTGACTCTATAAACTTTTGCCATTGTCATTCTCCCTCCCACATTTTAATACTCGTAAGCTTTTTTGAGCATCGACAGCACCTGCCCGGCAGAGGCCCGTTTAGGTCCGAACATAGCACAGTCATCGGCCAGGACAGCACCCGGCAGTTGTTCCAGTGAAGCCTCTTCAACCTTAAACTCTTTCAGGCTGGGGATACCAACATCCCGGTTCAAATTGCGGATAGCTTCCGCGACCGCTGCTCCAAGCTCTAGAGGAGGCATGTCTTCCGGAAGTGAAAGACCCATAGCCAGAGCAACCCGCCATACTTTTTCGGGAACGGCGTCTGCCACGTATTCTACCACCGCTGGCAAAGCAACAGCACAGCCTACGCCATGTGGAATATGAAACTGCGCACCAATCGTATGGGCAATAGCATGGCCCCAGTGCGTAAGAGAATCGGTAAAAGCAAAACCGGCAATCAACGAGGCAAAAGACATGTTTGTCCTGGCATTGAGATCGCTGCCATCTTTTACTGCTTTGAGCAGATTTTGGGTAATCAGTTCCACAGCTTTTTCAGCAAGAACATCTGACATGGGGTTCATCCCTTCAGAGGTTAAAGCTTCTACCGCATGGGAAAAAGCATCCATCCCGGTAGCTGCGGTGATTTTCGGTGGCAGCTCTACCAACAGTTCCGGGTCTACAATGGCCAACGTCGCTGTGGCAGTTGGCCCTATTACGCCTTTTTTGGAATGGGTCGCAGTGTCTGAGACAACGCTGATCGGTGTCACTTCACTGCCTGTTCCTGCAGTTGTAGGCAGCAAAACCAAAACTTTCCCCGGTTTCATCTCATTGCCGGAACCAACATAATACCGACTGATCGGAGGCGGATTAGTCAGCAGCACATTTATTGCTTTCGCTGTATCCATGGTACTGCCCCCGCCAACCCCCACAATACCATCAACATTCTCTGTATTGGCCATTTCTGCCGCATTATTAATGTTAGTATCGGGAGGGTCTACTTCCACGCCGTCATATATAACAACCTGAATTCCTGCTGCTTTAAGGTTGTCAACGATCTTGTCAGCGATTCCGGCACTTTTTACCCCCTGGTCATAAACACACAGCACTTTTTTAACGCCCAGTTGCTTCACTTTCAACCCTGTTCTAAGGGCAGCTCCCGGACCGAAAAGAACGGGAACAGTTCGGTTAAAATTGACAATCATATATAACCCTCCTATTTTCTTTGTCATATTATGCATCTTTAAGTAAAATCTCAGCAGCCATACGAGCAGCTTTTGCCACTACAGCAGAGCACTTCTCTGCATGGTCGGGAATGCTTAAGAAATCATCCCTTTCCTGATCATCCATTAAATTAAAACTTCGTCCAAAAATGATCTTGTGTATTTCAGGACACATAGTTGTGCCAAATTCCTTTATGAAAGCGTCCCTAAATGTCATTATTTTCCCCATGGCAATATCTTTCTTTTCCAATCCTTCTTCAGCGATTTCTTCTTCTATCAGCGGGTTGTACTTTAAACCCACAGCCAGAAGACCACTGGTATAAGCACCACAGGAACCACTGCTTATGCCAGCTCCTCCGATCAGAGATAATGTGGCTGCAACCACCTCGTCTGAAATAAAAGGAAAGTATGTCCCCAAGCCATACATGGTGCTGCGGGCACATGCGTCATCACGTAATTGTGCTTCAACAGCCTTTTTTTCAATCAAATCCAGCACTTCTTTTAATTCATGCTCTGTCATTTTTTCACACCCTTTAAAAATACGCTGCAGGAGGAGGAAAAGACCTCCTCCTGGAAAATATAAACAGAATATTTTCTTTAAAATATTTGCTGCTATGCTCCAATTACCTTCTCGGCAATTTTTACGCCATCGTTGGCAAGCGTACTGCCAAAATCCGCACCGCAGTATGCTGTGACTTTGTCGTCTATCATAGGGCCGCCGATAAGCACCTTGACATCAAGACCCGCTTCCTTTACTGCCGTTACAGCTTCCTTCATAGACTCCAAACAAGAAGTCAGCAGCACACTAAGTGCCAGCAGGGGAGCATTGTGTTCTTTAACAGCATCGACAAACTTTTCAGGAGGCACATCCACGCCCAAATCCAAAACATTGTATCCTGTCCCTTTTAGCAGCATAACAACAATGTCTTTCCCCAGGTCATGAATATCCCCTTTGACCGTACCGATGACGATATTACCGCGGTATTCTTGTTCGCTGCCAGCAAGGTGGGGCTCCAATTCAACCATAGCAGCCTTCATAATTGCGCCGCAGTTAATGAGTTCGCTTAAATAATATTCCTGTGCCTCAAAGAGATTGCCCACTTCAGTCATGCCATCCTGCAGTTTCTTTACTATATCCAGCGGTTTAACCCCGGCCTGCAGCCGTTCCTTGACCAGGGCCATTACTTTTTCTTCTTCTAACCCAACTATAGCTATAGATAGTTCATCAGTAAGATGATGCATTTTTTAATCCTCCTATCTTTGTGAATGGATCTCTGCCCTCAAGCCTCTTAACGGTGGACCCATCCCCATATATACATATAAGCAAAAGCCTCTAACTGCTCCCATTCCTTTTTAATTATTGCGGGGTCACCTTTTATTTCTCCCAGTTCTTTTTCTTTTTGTTCCCAGGGGACACAAACCCCGGGGGGTAAACCCTGGAACGTATTTTTGACCAGTGTTTCTTTTGTCATTGTTCTACCCTCCCATACTGTGATTAATAGACACCGTACTCCCTGGCTGCTTCAATAAGGGCCCGGATATTTTCCTCTTTGGCATCTGCCAGGATTACAGCAGCAGCGTCAATGATAAAACCGCCGTCAGCAGCGTATTCGTCAATTAAACGCTTCACATATTCTTTAACTTCATCCGGTTTACCAAAAGCCAGCATCGTATTGGGAACATTACCACTGATGCAGAACCTCCCGCCCAGTATTTTTTTCGCCTGGGCCATGTCGGTCATATCCACATGGAAGACAATGCTCTTTTCAGGAAGCTCGGCAATTGACTCAAGATATGGCGTCCAGTTGCCTTCGGCATAGAATAATGTTCTTTTACCGTTTGCCCAAAAAGCTTCAATAACTTTCTTCAGGGAAGGCCAGTAAAATTCTTTCCATTGTTTCGGATTTAAGAAAGGAAAGGCTCCGCGATGCAGCGGTATGAACAGCGGAAATTCCATCTCCCCTCCACTTGTAGCCATCCCATAAAATATGTTGTGAGGGATCAGGGCTTCGATAGCAGCTTTTACTTTTTCAGGACGTTGGTATAGGTCCATCATGATGCCCGATAATCCGCGCAGGGTATCTGCCAGCGTATCAAAGGGAGCTTTTGAAAATGCAGTAAATGTAGGCACCCCGCCATACTCCGGGGCCCATGTTCCCCATGCCTTCTGGTTAGCACCAAGCTGGGTTAACATCCCAATACCACCTTTAATAAGCGCAACGTTTGCCCGATAAGAACCGGGCTCAGCAAATTCTTTATGAATACGGGGCATGTAAGTGTTGAGTATCCATTCCGTGGGGTTTTCAATAAAAGCATCATAGTCCTCAGCGAGCATGTATTCTTCTTCGTGGTATTGAAATTGTGTATTTACATCAAGTTCCCGACCGGCAAATTTTAAATATTTTGCACCCACCGCATCATGCAGGCTGGCCCACCACAAGCTGGGTGCACCTCCTGTTGTGTCGAGATCAAAATCATTCAGCAGCTTATTTACACAATCGATATTTTTGTCAAGTTCATAATAAATTTCCTGAAACGTATACCCTGCATGTTTTGCCGAAAACTCAGAAAGCATTAAACGGATAGGCACTTTATCCGGTTTTTCCAGATTCATAGCTGCTAAGTATCGCGTTTTTCTCTCCTCTAAAAGTTTAAATTTGTCGTCAGACATTCTAATTACCTCCAATCTTCAGATTACAAACACCCTCTTAAAACAAATACGGTGCTGTCTTCCCAGTATATCCCTCCCCTTTTAAAAGATTAGAGCCCTAAATATGCCTTTCTTACATAGTCGCTTGCGGCAAGTTCGCAGCAGGCTCCTTCCAGCACCATCCTGCCATTCTCAAGAACATAGGCACGGTCAGCTACCTCCAGGGTATGCCGGACATTTTGCTCAACCAACAAGATGGTAATTCCCTGATCACGCAGTAACCGTACAATGCGGAATACTTCCAGCACCAAATTCGGTGCCAGTCCATAAGACGGCTCATCAAACATGCACAGCTTTGGCCTTGACATCAAGCCCCGACCCATTGCCAGCATCTGCCTCTCTCCACCGCTTAACGTTCTGGCTAACTGCCTCTCTCTCTCCTGCAACCTGGGGAAAAGTTCGTAAACCTGCTTTATCGTCTCGTTTTTTACCTTCCAGGCATGGGAAAGAAAAGCCCCCATCTCCAGGTTTTCAAGAACCGTTAATTCGGGAAACACTCTTCCGCTTTCAGGCACGTGAGAAATACCCAGCTCTACAATAGCGTGAGGACTTAGACCATCAGTCTTCCTGCCAAGGAAAGTCACACTGCCAGATGCTGGAAGTATCAGGCGGCAAATAGTGTTTAGCAGCGTGCTTTTACCTGCCCCGTTGCCTCCGACCAGGGCAACTATCTCTCCCTCATTTATCTGTAAAGAAACATCCCACAAGCTTTGAACCTTGCCATAAAAAGTATTGATATTGTTCAGTTCCAGCATAATCCTTTCTCACCTCTCCAACTTTGCCTCAATCACTATCCTGGCGGCTCTCTTCTATCCGGCAGTTGAACACTCTATCTCGGAATCCCCAAGGTACACCTCGATGACTTTGCTGCTGGTTGTAACCTCCTGCGGCGTTCCATCGGCAATCTTCTTCCCGTGATGGAGCACGATAATGCGGTCACATACACTCATGATCACTTTCATCACATGCTCGATCATAATTATCGTAATTCCCTGATCCTTAAGCCTCTTCATATCGGCGATGGCTTCGCTTATCTCGGTGGGGTTTAAACCTGCCATTAACTCATCGAGCATCAGCACTTCCGGCTTGGTGGCCAATGCCCTGGCTACTTCCAACCGCTTCTGGTTGCCCAGAGTCAGATCTTTCGCCGGTGCATTGATCTCTTTTGCCAATCCCACGAATTCCAACGACTCCATAGCTTCCCTCATAGCATCCGCTTGCGAAGTAACTACTTGCTTCCCAAACAGGGAACCCAGCATTACATTCTGCAGAACCGACAAGTTACCAAAGACTTTAACCAATTGGAATGTCCTCGCTAAGCCCAGCCTGCAGATCTGGTGCGCTTTTAAGCCGCTGGTCTTCCGGCCCTTAAACCTGATTTCTCCTGAGCTTAGGGGCAGCGCCCCCGAAATCAAATTAAACAGGGTCGTCTTGCCGGCTCCATTGGGTCCGATCACGCCCAGGATTTCTCCTTTATCCACATGAAAGCCAACGTCTGATACGGCGGCCATCCCCCCAAAATACTTGGTTACACTTTCAGCTTCAAGTATTCTCATTTTTCCTAAACCTCTTTTCTACCTTTCTGTCTCTTTTGGAGCAATTCCACCAGTCCACTTGAAAGGCTTCCTTTCTTCCATTTTTTTGCCAGGCCGATCAAGCCATCAGGCAGGTACAAGATGGCAACCACCAGAATAATGCCGAAAATAAGCATGTAGTGGTAGGGGAACTTGGTAATAAGCGATTCTTCCAGGTAGGCAAAAAAAGCCGCTCCTAATACAGGCCCGAAAAGCTGTCCCAAGCCGCCAAAGATAGACATCAGTACCGGCATAAAAGAAAAAATAGGATTAAAGGCGATATATGGATCCACATATGTCCATCTTGTCGCAATAATCGCCCCAGCCGACCCGATGAAAAAAGAGCTGATGGCAAATGTGGCGATCTTCACCATAGTTACGTTGATGCCTATGTGCTCTGCGGCCTCCTCGTATTCACCGATACTCTGTAAAGCCAATCCATACTTGGAATGTTTGATCAGGTAGGCGGTAAGCAATACGGCTACAAAAATAATAATCATGACGTAAAAAACGGTCTCGGAATGTACGGAGATAACAAATCTTCCGCGCGTGCCCGTAATGTTAATCTCCCACCATAAAAGAAAGTGTTTGAGCAGTTCTACAAGCCCGAAAGTAAATATGGCAAAATACATACCCTTCAATCTCAGAGTGATAACGCCAACAATCAGAGCCAGTACAACACTGACCAGGCCACCAATAATTATTACATAAGTCAGGGGTAAGATCCGTCCCAGGATGGCCGCAGTATAGATGCCGACTCCGAAAAATGCAGCGGAAGCCAGGGATATATAACCGGTAGGACCGGAGAAAATAGCCCAACTAACGCTAACAACAATATACATTAAAATGCTGGTCAGCAGCATCACTTTATATGCTGAAATATATGAGGGTGAAGTAACTAACAGGATCAGGGCAATGATCATCAACCCCGGCAGCAAGAACTTCTTGGATGTAAGCGCAACTCTATTCATTTCCTCTACCTCCCCAAAATACCTGTTGGCTTCACCAGAAGCAAAATCATGAAGAGCACATAATAAGCAACCAGCGACAAGCCCGGCTCAAAATGGCTTACGATGCTGCCTACAAGACCCAGGATAAAACCCCCGATAAAACTTCCCGGGATACTACCCAACCCGCCAAGGACAATCACTATGATGGCAATCACAGTATATTCCAGGCCCATAGTTGGTTGAACTCGAAAAGACATACTTAACAGTGAACCAGCTAGGCCAGCCATTAAGGCACCGAGGCCAAAGCATAAGGCCAGCACCTGGTTAATATTAACCCCCATCAGACCGGCCGCATCAGGATCCTGGGCCGCCGCCCGTATGGCCTTGCCCAGTCGGGTTCGCGTCAGGAAGAGATAGAAAATTATACAAATGGCGACAGCAAAGAGGAGAGTTACCAGGCGATTGGCGGCAAACATTGCCCCCCCTAAATTCACGGGAAAATTTAAATAGGAATAACCCTTGATACCGGACCCCCATCTCAGGATGGCCAAATTTTGTATAATGAAGAGAAGGCCGAAAGACGCTAACATAGAATTTCCTTCGAAAGCTCCCTGTGATTCTGAGGAGAGGCGAATTCTCCTGTAGAGGGTCTTATGAAGAAAATAGCCTATTACAAAGACAATGGGTCCGCAGATTACCAATGAAACCAGCGGATTAACTTTAAGCATTGTGTACAGCGTCCAGGTAAAGAAAGCTCCCAGCATAATAAATTCTCCATGGGCTACATTCAGCACCCGGGCAACACCGTACTGCATACTGAGCCCCACAGCAATCAGGGCAAAAATACCGCCATTCAGCAAACCACTAATAAGTATATCTAATATTTCCAGTACCATTAGCCCATCTCCCCACCTTTAACCCTAAAGAATATGTCAGGCTGCCCAAAAGATACAGTAGATGTTCTCGGTAATACTTTTATCCTTTGGATCTTTCAGGCAGCCTGTCGACTATTATAGTCGCTAATAATCTATTTAACTAAGTCCTGGATAAACTGCCTGCTACCTTGGCCATGAAGGTTTGGGGTAGATGGGCTTTGCCGTAGCCTTATCGTAGGGAGCTATAACTTCAAACTTACCATTTTGCCATTGACCTACCTCACCCGTGTGACATTCTTCGGCCAGCATGCCGCCCTCGAACCAGGTCGGCCCCAGTATGGTATCGAATTTCTCCGTGGCAACTATATCCCTTACTACAGCATTGTCCAGGGTCCCGGCCTTCTCCACGGCCTGCTCAAAGAACTGCAGCGCGCCCCAGTAAAGGTTATGTCCCCACCAGTCAACCATAGGTTCCCCGTAAAGGGGGATGAATTTATCCACGAATTCCTTGGATCCGGGTGAAGAGCGTTCGTTCCAGGCGCCCCAGGACATCATCCCTTCCATTACCTGATCACCAAAAATATCCCTGAAGAACCCAAAGTTACCCCCGGGGCCTGTTAAAAAAAGCTTGGGATTAAACCCGAGCTCCATGGACTGCATGAGAGCAAGGATATTCTCATCAGGATAGGCAAAACAGAGGAAAGCATCCACATCAGCAGCTTTGGCTTCTCTTATTAATGATGACATGTCCGAAATTCCGGGCGGGATGCTCTTCACATAGATTACGTCAATTCCCGCCAGAGCCAGTTGGGGCACCGCTGCTCCGGAATACTCCACTCCATGAAGATCCCCGATAAAGACAATCGCTGCACTCTCCACGCCCTGATCAACCATCATATTAACAAGAGCCGGCATCTGAGTATCAGAGAAATTCAGTGCTGAAAAGAAATAAGGCATGCCAGCGATAATCTGTTTGATCTCAGATGCGCCTCCGGACATCCCGATGAGGAGTTTTTCATGCTTGTTAGCTACCTCTCCAGCAGCAAAAAGCATGGCTGTCCCGGTGGGAGGGAAAATAAAATCTACCTTATCTTCCACGATCAATCTTTCCATCAACCTGGTCATTGTTCCGATATCGCTTGTATCATCATACTCAATTAACTTTATAGGTAATTTCTTATCATACTCTTTAACATATATTCCGCCTCTGGCATTGATGTCATTGACCCACATTTGGCGGATAGGGCCGAATGCCGCACCTTCTATGGGAGATAATGGCCCTGAGAGAGATGAGACTGAACCAATAACGATTTCATTTTTATCCGGCACTACCGGTCCTGTCGGTGCTGCAGGATCTTTCTGGGCTGGTTGAGGAGCCGGCTGTGAGCAGCCGACAGCAATAGTTAAAATAAATATCAAACAGATAATTAATGAAAAAAAGGATTTTTTAGACATTTTATACATTCCCCTCCGTTTAATAATTTGTTAAAATACTTTAAAGTAGAACTGTTCCTTGTTCTTCTAATTCATCCCTCCCCCCATATGTGACCAATCCCCCCACCATTTTGTGGATCAAGTAACATGTATTCCATCCCAAGAGTTAATTGATTAATCATATTGTTAATGAATGTTGCAATATTCATGCCAAACCCAACATTGAACTTTTCCTAAAAAAGTTCCAATTCTTGAGGAAAAGTTAAAAATATAGCCTCTGAAAAACTAATTAGACGATAAAATTAATTCTAATTTGTACAATTCTAAAACAATAATTTAATAAAAATGGATAAAAATTATACACTCTTCTGATAATTTTAATTACTATTGTTTAGTATATATTCAGTGAACCCGGTATTCCACACGCTCAACACTCTTCCGGTTCTTTGACAAGTCGATCTCTAAAATTTTTTTGCAGCGGGTAAAGAAAAACATCCTTTTCTGAGACGACCCTTTTATTACTCTTATCCTGTCGGCCCTGGCCCTTGGTAAAACCGGCATAGATCCAGTTTGATGCGATGTAACAGGTACCACCGAACTTTTCACCATCCACAAAAGTTTCCAGCAGAACCGGTCTGTAGCCATAGGTTCTTTCCCAGTCATCAGGCAGCCTCTTGATCACTTGCGAAAGGAGCGTGGAAGCCAGGTTTTGACACTTGATCCAAGGTAAAATAAGGAACCGACTATGAGCTGCAGGTTACGGCGGCGCTGGTATTGATCCCACCCGATGAAACGGTCCCGGGGCTCTATTTGCCAGGCTGCGGCCGAAAAGCCAAGAGCGGCAATAATCTCTTCCTGGGAATAGACCAGGTAGCGCATCCTCGCACCGAAGAGTTTGCTGGAACCAAGATAGTGATAGCGTTCGATCAATTCGTTCCACAAAGCAGACTTGTTTTTGGCCGTTACCTGCTCAAAGCTTAAAGGCAGTAGTTCCTGAAGTGTTCTTTTTTGCGTGAGTGCAGGCTCTAAAAACAGCGTTTGCTGCTTCAGTTTCGGTCCTTTACGCATCGTCTGCTTGGGCGGCAGGACAATCAGCCCCGCTGCATGCAATTTATCCAGTAGCTCTCTGGCGCTTTTTAGTTTCAGGTAATAGCGCAAGTATGCCTGGGGATTTAGGCCGTGCAGTCGGGCAGTTTTGACAAGGGTCAGGCAGATTGCCGTAAAGTGGCTGCTCCACTCGGCACGGTTGCCGTAGTAATTGTTCCGCCCCAGGGCAACAATGCGCAGCGGTCGTTCCGCAATATTGTTGTCCATGGGTACCTGGGGATTAGTCACGAAGACGGTTAGCCCTTCCCAGTGCTTTTTAGCGCTTTTTAGTACCTTGTGTTGTGCCTCCTTTAGTGTAGGGTCCGCAAGTTCAGCGTTGATGGTTTCTTCCATTTTGTCGATAGCCTTTTCAAGATCCCCTTGCAAAGCAGGATCTTCTTTCCTTGCTTTGTTCAGCTGGAAGATTTCACCGATGCGTATCTCCCACTGTTTGGCCCAGGGTTCAAGGGTTTTATCCGAAAGTGCTGTCCGGATAAAATCACGGCGAAAATGGACCCAGCAAAAGGCAATTGTAAGGCCCGGGACCATACTGACCAACTTTTTGTACGCGCCGTAGCGATCAGCGGTTAAAAACCCCTGTGCCAGCTTACCCAAATGAGCCAAAGGAACACGGCTGGAACGGGAAGGGTCCCAGATATACAAGATAACCTTTCGTGAGACGAAGACCCACATCCAGGTGAGATAGTTCTTCTTGCCAGGTAGCTGGGTGAAGCTCATCCAGCTTGTTTCATCTGCGTTCCACTGCTTTTCTTGCTTACTTGTTTCGGCAAGTGCCTGGTAGAGGGGCTGAAAAAGGGCAAAGCATATCGCCATCAATTTCACAGGCGTCTTCCGTAAGGGATACTTCTTTGCAATCCCGTCCGCAGATAGGGCAAGAGCGTTCTTCTTCTGGAACTTCGATAATCCGGTATATTACCGGCAGATTTTCAGGAATTTTACGGCCGTGCCCTTTGTGTTCCGGCTTGGCACCGCGTTTGCGGTTGCTTTTGGGAGTAGTTTTTCCGGGAGAATCCTTGTCTGTTTGCTTTTCCTCCGGGACAGTATGCTCTTCTTCAAAACTGCTTTTTTCCGAGGACTGGCCGAAGAGCATATGCTTGTAGGTGGCTGCAGCAGCTTTGGTGCGTTGATATTTCTTCTGAAGCTTTTCGTGTTCTGAGGCGAGTGAGGCCTTTTCTGCCTTTGCCTGTTCAAGCTCAGCATGGAGTTTCTCAAGTTCAGCATCCTTTTCAGCTAACAAGGAGCAGTCCATGAAGCAAGCAGATGCATTTATCTCTGCGGTTAAGGTGCTTGTATCGTCCATGCAAATATTATATATGAAGAAACCATCTGTGTTCCCTTTGCAGTGGAAGCGCCTGAGTCGCTGGTAGTTGTTATTAAGCCATGAGAGTATATTATCATTGCGAGCCGCAAGAAATTAGATTATTTTGACCGGATTCACTGAATATATACATTGTTTAACCTTTATACAAAATGAGATCTTAGATCTTAGTTTATTTGATATTTCTTTATTTTCTTATATAATGTTGCTCTTGTAATACCAAGACTCTGGGCTGTCCTGGAAATGTTATTATCATAATGGCATAATGCATCAATAATAGCTTTCCTTTCCATTTCTTCCAAAGGAATTACCAAACCCGTTTCCCCGGATTTAACACGAAGAAACTCGCCGGGCAGATTATCAATATTAATTATCTCTCCTTCAAGATTATTAACAATACGGGTGATTATATTTTCCAGTTCCCTAATATTCCCAGGCCAATGATAGGATAGAAAAATTTTCCCCGCCTCAGGGGAAAGAAAAGCTCGAGGCATACCAATGCATAAACATTGTCTATCTAAAAAATATTGTGCAAGTGGAAGAATATCTTGGGGCCTTTCCTGGAGCGCCGGTATTTTTATGGGCACAATATTCAACCGATAGAAAAGATCCAGACGAAAATTGCCTTTTTCAACCTCAGACATTAACTGCTTATTTGTTGCCGCAATAACAAGAATATCCAGATCTATGTTTTCACTGCCTCCTACACGCATAAATTGTTTTTCCTGCAGTACCCTCAGCATATTTGCCTGGACTTCCAGAGGCATATCACCTATCTCGTCCAAAAAAATAGTACCACCGTTGGCCAGCTCAAACTTCCCTGGTTTTCCTCCTTTGCGGGCCCCGGTAAACGCCCCTTCTTCGTAACCGAATAGTTCACTATGTATAAGGTCTTTCGGTAAAGCAGCACAGTTAACAACCACAAAAGGTTTTTTGTTCCGTTTGCTGTTGTTATGAATAGCCTGGGCTAAAAGTTCCTTGCCTGTTCCGCTTTCCCCCTCAATAAGTACTGTAGAACCATTTATACTGATCTTGTGAGCATAATCAATTACATTTTGCATCTCTTTACTGACAAATATCAGATCATCAAAAGTATAATGGGCGGTCAGGCTGGTGTTATTATGCACTGTTCTTTGAACTTTACCGATCTCATTAAATGTGCCAATATATGTAACCGAGTTTTTATCTCCGTCTTTTACTATTTTTAGGTTTGCATTAACATTTACTGTTCCTTTTTCCGTACGTAGTAACAGCTTTTTATCATAAATGCTCCGCTCCCTTACCACAAGGCCAGTTAGAATTTCTGCATTCTTTATAACCTTATTGATCGAAGTCCCAAGACATTCCTCAATAGAAAAACCTAGCATTTCAGCGCAAACCGAATTAATATGATTAATTTCACCCCGGTCATTAAATGAAATCATACCTTCCGACATGGAATTAATGAGAGTATCAATATAGTGGTAGGATTTTTTTAATTTTTTATGAATCGCCCGGTAGCATAGTTCTCTTTCGATAGCCTTGGCAGCTGCAACAACCAAACCCAGTGTATGAGGATGAACTTTATCATACAGACCGGTCAAGTTAAGAGCACCAATCAGCTTACCCTCAGGATCAAAAATGGGTGCAGCCGAACAAGTCCAATGATGGTAAGGCATACAAAAATGTTCTTTAAAGAAAACCTGGGCAGGAATTTTTTCTTTCAAACTAATGCCAGGAGCTGTAGTCCCTACGATATTTTCATCACAAGTAGCTCCAGGCACAACATCAAGAGATTCGGCAAGTCGACGCATTCCTATGTCACCAAAAAGCTCCAAAAGAACACCGTCTTGATCATGAAGCATAATAATATAACCGGAACCTTTTACTGAATTATAAAGAGACTGCATCATAGGTTTCGCTACATTAATCATTTCATGTAGATCGTTATAACGCTCTTTAAGTGCATTGTACGTTAACAGCTTTTCATTAAATCCCTTGTGAGGATCCACAAAGCTTTCACGGCAGCGTAACCATGATCGCAAGATTTCTCGACGCACAAATTTGCTTTCCGTTCCGCTGGTAACAAATTGTTCCCAGCTCTGTTCCATAATTTTGGCTGCTTCCTTGTTATTAATATTATCAATGGGTACAAGATATATATCAGCTGGAATATTAAAATCTTCCATGTCATACTCCTCCTATCAGTGGAATTAACACTGAACTTGGAAATATTTAATCAATCTCAGCAGTGCTGCAAAGCTAAAAAGCAGATCATACATTTCTTATTGTATTTTCAATTTAATTAATTCGGTAAAAAAAATTCATATCCTTCATTTAATCTTTTCCAACTTTTAAAATATATAAAATTAACTTAATTATTCTTTGACAAGGTGGTTGTGGATATGTTCAACAACGTTGACGGAGAACTGGCAGTCCGGATCGCCATGGGTATCGGTGCAGCAGCACCAGCCAATCCTGGTGGCAGTGCAATATAAGCGAGTTTTTTTAATTCTCCTATCGGAATTCTGTCTGACTGTTGAATACTGAATAGGTTGGTTGTATCACAAACATTAATTGTACTTTCCCCAGAGTACCAAATATAGATATCCCGAATATGATATATAACAAAAAATATCATTCTTTAATAGAGCCGCACATAAAAATACAATTGAATCAATTAAAAAGTACTGGCACTCTGGGGCAGCTTCAATATTTAGAACATCGACGATCGACTAAGCCTGACTCCAAAAAGAGAGGGGTTTTGTTATCTTTAGTAGGCGCAGCACCTCTGATACAGTATGTTCTACAAGTGGGCCTGTATTACGCATGGCTTCCTGCAAAGACATGGGAGCGTTGAGGATAGAGAAATATGCAGTAATCCCCTCTTCGTGCAAAAGGTCTGCATCATCAGATATGCTTCCAGCTATGACCACTACAGGAATATCAAATTTTTTTGCCTTACGTACCACGCCCACAGGAACTTTTCCAAAAGCGGACTGGGAATCAAGCCTGCCCTCTCCTGTAAAGATCAGGTCACACCCAATAAGCTTTTTTTCCAGTCCCACTATCTCCATTACCAGTTCAATCCCCGGGGTGAGACGGCCATTAATAAAAGCCATCAGCCCTGCTCCCAACCCCCCGGCCGCACCGGCTCCGTGAATATTATCCACATCCTTGCCCAAGTCACGGGAAATAATTGCGGCATAATGTTTCAGCCCCTCATCCAACTGCTGCACCATTTCAGGTGAAGCTCCTTTCTGCGGCCCGTAAATATAAGAAGCTCCCCGTGGCCCCGTTAAAGAATTGTTAACATCACAAGCTACCCGTATATCTATCTCTTTAATGCGTTTATCCAATCCGGAAAGATCTATTTTTTTCAAACGGGAGAGCTCTCCTCCGCCAAAAGACAGAGGATTGCCGTCTTTATCCAAAAACCTGGCCCCCAGCGCCTGTGCAGCTCCCGCCCCGCCATCGTTGGTGGCGCTGCCCCCGATACCGATGATAAGTTTTTTACAACATTTATACAGGGCTTCCTTTATCAACTCGCCTGTCCCGTAGGTCGTTGTAACCATGGGATTTCTTTTACCCTCCGGCACCAAAAGTAGTCCGGAAGCAGCAGCCATCTCAATAACTGCTGTCTCACCATCCCCCAGAATCCCCCAGAGGGCATCAACCGGATCGCCCAGCGGCCCGGTAACAGGACTCCTATTAAATGTCCCATCTGTTGCTTTGACCAGGGAATTCACAAGCCCTTCCCCTCCATCGGAAAGAGGCAGCTTTACAACTCGAGCCGAGGGGAAAACCCTTCTGACTCCCCTTTCCATACTCTCAGCAACATCCCCGGCAGACAAGCTGCCTTTAAAAGAATCGGGAGCTAATATAATGTGCATGCCAGTACCCCTTTGTCCTTATTGTGCTTTAGCGTGAGTGTGAATTTCACTTTTCCTCTAAAAAATCAGCTGCTGCCCAGCCTGCAGTTCCCGTGGAACTATCTTCAACCTCCCACCAGGTATACCCGTCCTTCATAATAGTATTTTCATGTTTATCCTTAACCACAAGTATTCTTCCTCCTGGAACACGGTCAAGGACATCATCTTCCGGCTTGTCTTTTGTCCCGGGGTTATTGCGTATGGCCAGAGTACTATCGGGTCCAACTACCACCGTTGCTTTAACGGCCTCAATTACTCTCTCTACCTCAGAAGGAGTGGGCTCAGTAATAGTCTCCTGGGGAGCACGAGCACAACCGGTGATAACAACAAAAGCTAACAATAAGGCTACACAAATCCACCTCTTCTTAAACATTGCCAATACCCCTCCTGAGTACTTTCAGATTATTTATGCAATTATCTTCATTAGATAGTATTTAATCCATATATTTATTCAATAACAAGTCACAATTTTCCTGCAATTTTTTACAATGCTTTCCCAAAACTTTAACCAAAAAGCTTCCATCCCATAAGACGAAAGCTTCATTTTCGCGCGCGTTTGTTTTTACTCCGGCAATTTTAAAGCAAACTTAATGATAGATCCAGTGCGCAGCTGTTATTGGTCAGGTAACCAAGAGAGATTAAATCCACACCTGCAGCAGCCACTTCAGACAGCCTTTCCCTGGTAATCCCTCCTGATGCTTCAACCAGCGCCCGTCCGGCTATTAAGCGGACAGCCTCAGCCATCAGGCTTGTAGTCATATTATCCAGCATGATGATATCCACGCCACAATCCACCGCCTCTTTGACCTCATCGAGCGTTGCCGTCTCAACCTCAATCTTTACCGGAAAACCGCAATGCCGCCTGACACGAGCCACTGCCTCACCGATAGAACCGGCACCTCTGATATGGTTGTCCTTAATCAGCACCATATCTGCAAGGCTAAAACGGTGGTTTACCCCTCCACCAGTACGTACCGCATATTTATCGAGAACACGTAATCCAGGAGTTGTTTTGCGTGTATCGGTAATTTTTGCCCTGGTGCCGCGGATAATTTCCACAGCAGCCCTTGTGGCAGTAGCAATTCCGGACATTCTCTGAAGAAAATTGAGAGCCACCCGTTCACCCATTAGGATAGCGGCCACCGGACCTCTCAGGCTGGCAGCGCAATCACCCATATTGATCTTCTCACCATCTTGAAAGTGTGTAAGAAAACATATCTGCCTGTTAACCTGTGCAAAAACTTCTTCAGCAACCGATAACCCGGCCAAAACGCCTGATTCTTTGGCTACAATAACAGCCTCTGCTTCTTCTTCGCCAAAAATACTGCCCGTGGTCCAGTCTCCGGAACCAAGGTCTTCAGCTAAAGCATTGACAACGATTTCTTTATAAAGTAAGCGGTGCATGCATATCTTCCTCCTTTAGACCTGCTGACAGGAAGCAGATCTCTTTCCTAACCAGCACAGGTGGCGTAACCGCCAGTCCTCATCAGGCTGCGGGTAATCAACCCGGTAATGACTGCCGCGGCTTTCAGTCCGCATAAGCGCGCTGTTTACAATAAGTTCAGCTGCAGCAAACAGATTTTTCAACTCCCATGTTGCCCGGTCTTCCGGCACCCCATCTAGAAGCTGAGCATACTGTTGAAGGAAAAGCCGGGCCTCTGATAGCCCATTCTCGTCTCGAAGTATGCCCACATTATTGAACATTATCGTGCGAAATTCATCCTGCAGTTTCTTTATGTAAGCAGGCTTCAGGGAAAAGTTTTTTCTGCAATAATCACTTTTCGAGCTTTGATGCAGACTGCCCGGAAGTTCACTTCCTGTTTTTTCAATGTGCTCTACAACACGTCCCGCAAAAACAAGGCCCTCCAGGAGGGAATTGCTGGCCAGGCGATTAGCTCCATGAACACCACTGCAGGCAACCTCTCCGCAGGCATAAAGACCAGCCAGGTTTGTATCACCATGCAGGCCTGATCGCACACCTCCCATAGCATAATGTGCCGCAGGAGTAACGGGCAGCCAGTCCTTTGCCGGATCCAGCCCGTGATTCAAAATCAAGCCGTATATTGTGGGAAAGCGATTTCTAAGAAAAACGGAATCATGTATCGTAGCATCGAGGAAAACGTAACGGCTTCCCTCTTTTTTGAGCTGGTCTACGATAGCACGGGCTACTACATCGCGTGGCCCCAGCTCAGCCATCTCATGGTATTCATCCATAAACCGATGACCACGACAATTCCTGAGCACCGCTCCTTCACCACGGACTGCCTCGGAAATGAGGATAATCTCTCCCTCCGGACTTTGAAAAACAGTGGGGTGGAACTGAATAAACTCCATATCAGTTATTTCCGCTCCGGCACGGTATGCCATGGCCACACCATCTCCAGTGGCCACATCCGGGTTTGTCGTGTATGAAAACACCCTGCCCAACCCTCCGGTGGCAAGAATTACTGCCCCGGCACGATACGTTTCTCCATCCAGAGTTCTCACACCAATGACCTGCCCTTCACTGGTGACCAAATCTGTAACAAAAGTGTGTTCCCTGACATCAATAGCCTTATCGGCAAATAAATTGTATTTTAAAGTTTCATACATAATACGCCCGGTAGCATCACCTCCGGCATGAACAATACGGTTCCTGCTGTGTGCTCCTTCCCTGGTCATTGCCAACCGATTGCCTTCCCGGTCAAACGGCATGCCCAACTCCAGCAGTTCTTTTATACGTTGCGGTCCCTCCCCAACCATTACCTTAACCGCCTCAAGGTTGCACAACCCGGCTCCGGCCAAGATGGTATCATCCATGTGCTGCTCAGGGCTGTCATCATTACCGAGCGCAGCCGCGATGCCCCCCTGTGCAAGCCAGGTGTTGGTATTATAAAGGGCGTCCTTGGTCAAAAGACAGACACGGGCAAATCGAGCTGCTTTAATGGCGGCAAACAAGCCTGCAATTCCGCTGCCTACAACAATCACATCATATTCATAAGGATATTTGCCCTTCAGGTATATCATGGAGGCAACCCCTTTTAAACGGCAGCAAGCATGCGTTCAAGCGGCCTGCGGGCCAGATCGCGAATCGTTTGGGGGACAGTGATCCGCGGCTGCAGTGTTTCTAATGCTTTGCTTACCTTTTCCAGATTGGTATACTTCATGTTTGGACAGATTAATCCCTGGGAAAGAAGGTAAAACTGTTTTTCAGGATTTTCTTTTTGCAGGCGGTAAACCAAGCCCATCTCCGTACCGACAATTATTTTTTGATGATCCGTCTCCCGGGCAAACTTTATCATCCCTCCGGTGGAAAAAACATAATCTGCAGCCTTAACTACATCCGGACGACATTCCGGGTGGACCATAATAACTGCGTCCGGATGGGATTTCCTGGCTGCGGCTGCGTCGGCCAGCGTTACACGGTGATGCGTCACACAATAGCCGTCCCAAAGAATCACGCGTTTATCCGTTTGCCCTGCAACAAAGCTCCCAAGGTTCATATCAGGCACAAAAAGAACCTCGTCTGTTTCCAGGGAGTTGACTATTCTAACAGCATTGGAAGAGGTAACGCAAATATCACTTTCCGCTTTTACGGCCGCCGGAGAATTAATATAGGTCACTACCATTGCATCCGGATGTTGTTTCTTTTTTTCCCGCAGCGCTTCCACCGTAATCATATCAGCAAGGGGACAACCGGCCTTGATTTCTGGAAGCAGTACAATCCTGTCAGGGGCTAAAATAGCCACCCCCTCTGCCATAAAATGCACACCACAAAAGACAATAACATCTGCGCCGGACTGTGCAGCTATACGACTGAGTTCAAATGAATCACCTACAAAATCAGCAACATCCTGAACTTCATCTATCTGGTAGTTATGTGCCAGGATTACAGCATTGCGCAGTATCTTCAATTCCTGTATTCTTTCGATTATTGCTTGCTTATTTTCTTCCATTCACACCTACATCCTTTTTTGAATTCATTATGTCACTGCAGTGCTGTCTTGTCAACTGTAAAGACATGGTTTCAGTGCTTATTTTACCAGGTAGCCGGCCTTATCCAGATTTACAATGATTTCCTGCATTACTTTTTGATCATGCGCCTCCAGGGTATGAAGGTGAATTCCTCCCGTCAAAGCTAAAAGTGGGTTTGCTTCTGATTTGTTCAACGACTCCAAAAATAAATTCAGGTCGCGACGGCTGCCCACCATCAGGTTCCCTCTTAGTTCACCGTAGACAGGGTGTTCAACGATCACGTCAAGAACCCTGCCGCCAAGATCCACGACAATACCTAACTCATTTAAAATCTCCTCCCTGGTATGCCGACAGGCGACTACAGACCGTACCCAGGCTTCATCCGGCATTGAAGGAACCAGATATCCCTGAGGAGAGGCAAAGATCTGCTCTCCCGAAGCTCTCAATAATGCAATATCCTGAACGATAACCTGACGGCTTACATTAAAATTCCTGGCCAGTTCTGTGCCCGTAATTGGCTCGGATGCTTTACGTAAGAGGCCTAGAAGCTCATTTCGCCTTTTCTCGGTTTCCATTACCTGTCACCCCCATATGCAAAATAAATCTGTTCTAATTTTATCATAGAATATTGTCGCCACTCATTCTCCATGTCGGTGGGGGAGCGATTTTTTCTTGCTAGTTTTGGCAGAGTCATGGCATAATGATTGGTGGTAGAGATTCGATATCCTACCGACAATCATACATAA
>JAUSPO010000133.1 GCA_030656575.1 Bacillota bacterium | reverse complement strand
AACTTCGACTTCCTGAACTTCGACTTCCTGAACTTCGACTTCCTGAACTTCGACTTCCTGAACTTCGACTTCCTGAACTTCGACTTCCTGAACTTCGACTTCCTGAACTTCGACTTCCGGGACTTCCTTTTGTGCTGCTAGTTGAGGTTCAGCTTTTTTTGCTTCTTCCAGGCGGATTATGATATAACGTAAATACCCTTCATTTACCTTAAAGAAATGGTCCAGGGCTGGAGCCAAACCACCGCCTGCCTGTACATTTACAAGAACGTAAGATCCTTCTTTTATATCATTAATCTCATAGGCGAGCTTCTTTTTACCCATTTTTTTCAGGGATACAATTTCGCCGCCCTCTTTTTCCATAACATCACTAACCTTGGAAATGGCAGTTTCCAAATCATCTCCATCCAGATCAGGCTGGACAATATACATAACTTCATATAGTGGCATTTTTTCACCTCCCTTCGGTCTCGCGGCCCCCTTTACAAAAAAGGGAGCAGGGATAATGCAGGCTTAATCATAACATAAAGATTAAGTCAAAGCAAGTTTAAAATTGATTACTTGTTACGGAACCATCTTTGGTGTATAAGATCCCCACCTCTAAGCATAGGGTAGGTGGGCCTTTTCACTACTGAACTTTCGTCCTCCTTACTTTTTTTCGTTCATCCCTAACGTATTCAATCAGGCTCCTAACAATACCGGCAAAAGGTATGGAAAGAATCATGCCTAGTATTCCGGCAAGCTGCTGCCCAACGAGCAGACAGATAATTACTGTAATTGGCTTAAGCTTTACCGCCCTGCCGAGCAGCATTGGAGACAAAACCATCCCGTCAATTAACTGCACTAAAATATAAACAATAATGATAACCACGGGAGAGGGTGTATGAGGGGTAAAACTCAAAATAACTGCAGGTACTGCTGCAATATACGGTCCGATATAGAGGATGATATTTAGGACACCGGCCAGTACTCCCAGAAGAAAAGCATAGGGCATTCCCATAAAATATAGTGTTAACCCCGTAATAATACCAACAACTGTACAGCGGACAATATTCCCCCTGATATATCCTCCAAAATTTCTGTCTATGATTTGGATAACATCATTTGCATATCTTTCGTATTCGCGGGGGATTAGCTGCAGAATTGAATTTCTAACATTTTGAAAATCATAGAGGAGATAAAAAACAATAAAAGTTATGAAGAAAATATCCACAAAACTTCCAACAACTGAAATACTGATAAAAGCAATCTCTTCAAGAATAGGCTGTATGTTTGCTGAAATATCAGGAATTGACTCCATAAACTCAGGGCTCAGGTCGAATGTGAGCAAATAGGTTGAAAATTCCTCAGTATACAGTTGTATCTGCCTGGCGTAGTATGGCAGATCTGCTAAAATATCCTGAACCTCAAAGCTGACAATCGGCACAATTAAACTTATAAGGGTTACAATCATCAAAAGAAAAAATAGAAAAGTTACACCAACCGCCAGAACATGGGAAAACCGAAAACGCCTTTTCAGAAATTCAGTAATGGGGAAAAGAACATAAACTATTAATAAACTTACAATAGCAAGATTTATTACCCAGGAAATGCGGTTCAAAAACCAAACAATCCCCACGAGCAACGCTATTAAGGCAACAATCTTGATAAAGCCTTTTGAATCCTTATCACGCATCCGCTTAGTCCTTTCCAGTGTAAAGTACCCTCTATCTCTATTATAGAGATGAACTTGCACCTCCGCAAGCTAAATTCCCTTCCTTATTTTCCAGCTGCCCATTACGACCCTAGAAGGGACACAATAATGTATGAAAATGGCTTCATCTCGTTTGTTCCCGCCAGGGGGTGGCAAATGCTGAGCCGGAGTAACGGTTTCCCTCGGAACGCTCTAAGGTTCAACTCAGGCCTCCCGGCGACTTCCCCGGCGGAACTTCCGTCCAGGTCGTCTGCCGCCAGTTGACATCCAGTCAACTGGCCCATCTCCAACCCTCGCTTCACCTGAATTTTTTGCTTCGCTGCACAAGTCGCGAGCCTACAGCCCTGCGCCATCCAGTTTTCATATTAACCGACATAACCCACGGTACAGGGACACAACAATACATGAAATGGTTTTAACTCTTTTGGTTCCGCCAAGGTGGTGATCGATGTTGGCAGAGTGACTTGGTTCAAGTAGGCCATAAACTCTCGGCGAAGCGTAGGCACGAAGGTAACTCTGCTGACAGGACGTCAGCAGACCCGTGGACGACCTGGATGGGAGTTACCACGGAGGGAGTTACCATAGTGCCGGAGCTGAGCCGCTAGAGCTGGCCACTTGAACCTGGAACTACTGCCAACAGCGATCACCACCCGGTTCCCGTACTAAACTTTAAATCGAAAAAGGACCACATCGCCGTCCCGGACAACGTAATCCCGTCCTTCCAACCTTAAAACACCCTTTTCCTTTGCCGCAGCCAGGGATCCGATTCTAATTAATTCATCCCATGAAATAACTTCTGCAGCGATAAAGCCTCTCTCCATATCACTGTGTACTTTTCCTGCTCCTCTTTTAGCTGTCGTGCCATTTTTGATTGCCCATGCTCTTGCTTCCCTGCCCTTTAATGTAAAAAATGTGATCAGTCCAAGATAATCATATCCCAATTTTGTGAGTCTGTTCAAGCCGGTTTCCTTTAGTCCGTACTCATTCATAAATAGAATTTTATCTTTTTCACCTAATCCCTCAAGTTCAGCTTCAAGAGATGCACAAATGCTGATCACAGGAGACCCTGACTCTTCTGCAAAAAGCTTAACACTCTTCACAGTTTCCGGTTCTTGCTGAACCAGTTCATCCTCGCCGGTATTTATAACATAAATAACAGGCTTTACGGTGAGCAGCTGCCAGTCTTCTATGATTAACTCTTCCTTTTCGGAAAGAAGCATGCTTCTCGCTGTTTGCCCTTCGTTAAGGTGAGCATGCAATTTTTCGAGAAGCTCTTTTTCCGCGATCAGGTCTGCAGAGCCACTCTTTATAGTGCGCACCATCTTTTCCTGCTTTTTTTCTATGAAGTTAAGATCAGCAAAAATTAGTTCCAATTCCACAATCTCAATATCCCTGCAGGGGTCCGGCTCCCCGGCCAGATGAGGAACATCAGGGGAACTGAAACCCCTGACCACATGGAGCAGGAGATCCATTTCCCTAATATGCGCCAGGAAGCGGTTTCCAAGACCCTCACCCCTGCCAGCGCCCTTAATGAGGCCTGCAATGTCAACAATCTTCAATGTTGCGGGAGTAATTTCCTCCGAAGAAACGAGCCCGGCCACTTTGAAGAGGCGGTCGTCCATGACTGGAACTATACCGCGATTAGGTTCAACAGTTGAAAAGGGGAATTTTGCTCTTTCCACCGGAATGCTGGAAAGAGCTGTAAAAAGCGTAGACTTACCTACATTCGGAAGTCCAACAAGTCCGCACTGAAACCCCATAAGAGACTACCCCCTTACGGTTATCTGATTTGCTGGGTAAAACCCCCATCTGAAGTCCGAATTTAGCTTTTGCTGAACGAGTTCACTCTTGTGGTTCCTCAACTATTTCCTTAACTTTGCGTTCAAAGCGCTGCCTTGGCAAAAGAACGCTTCTGCTGCACTGTAAGCATTTAATGCGGAAGTCCATTCCGACCCTGATAATACGCCAGAGATCCCCACCGCAAGGGTGAGTTTTTCTCATTCTGACGATTTGGCCAATTTTATACATTTTTTTTCTCCCTTAGGTGAATTAGACACCTGAAGCTCCCACATCTGAACAATTTCATTTTTCTCCCTCATCTAAATAAGTATCCTTTTTCGATTTGTCTTTGCCTGTAAAAAGAACTCTCCGGGGATAAGGTATTTCTATTCCAAGTTTGTCAAATTGTCTTTTGATCGTCCGTCTTAATTCTCTTTCAATCTGCCACTGGCGCATCGGTTCAACTTGCGCGATAATTCTTACCACAACCTCTGAGTCACCAAGGTCTGCCACCCCGAGGACAAGGGGACCTTCCTTCACTTCAGGATGTTCTTTGGAGAATTCGGCACATATCTCTTCTAATACTTTTAGGACATGGTCAATATCTTCTTCATAGGCTACTGAAACATCAACTAAAGCACGCTGGGGTCCCCGGCTGTGATTGGTAACAATTTCTATTTTGCTGTTTGGAAAAATATGTACCTGTCCTCCAAAATCCCTGATTTTTGTTACCCTCAGTCCAACCTGTTCCACAATGCCGCTGTATGATTCAATGGTAACAAAATCTCCTACAGAAATTTGGTCTTCTATGACTAGAAAAAAGCCGGTAATAATGTCTCTAACCAGATTTTGTGCTCCAAACCCGATGGCAAGACCTACAATGCCGGCACCGGCCAGTATGGGAGTAATATCAATAAATTCTCTTAAAATCATTAAAACAGCAACAAAAAATATAAGGTATCTTAAAATACTTTTTAACAGCCCGCTAAAAGTCTCTACTCTGTTCCCAAAGGAAATACTTTTATGCTTATCTACAAAAACACGGTCAACTATTGAATACCCAAAGCGTAATACAAACTTGGCTAAAACCAATATAAGAATGAGGCGGAGAAATACTCCGCCCCATTTAAAGACTATCTCCTGCCAGTTTAGAGTTAATTGCAGAAATAATTCCTGAAATATTACCATTATAAACTCCCGTAATAATTATTAATATAATCTGGGCTGAAGTGCTACTTTTCCTGTATCTTCTGCAAGTAAGCAGAAATATCTGTAAAAACTTCGTTTATGGGACGTGAACCATCAAAACCTGCGAATAAGCCCTTACGTTTATAGTACTCAATGATGGGCAAGGTTTGACTATTGTAGATGATCAGTCTTTCTTTAACAGTATCTATCGTATCATCACTTCTTTGGTAAAGCTCACCACTGCAGTGGTCACAAATATTACGCACCTTTGAAGGATTGAATTTCATATGGTACGTAGCGCCGCAATTCCTGCAAACCCTTCTTCCGGTAAGACGGTTGATAAGTTCTTCCGCTTCTACATCCACGCTTACGGCTGCATCAATTTTCATTTTTAATTCTTCAAAAACTTCATCAAGCGCTTCAGCCTGTTCCAGCGTCCGGGGGAAGCCGTCAAGAAGAACACCGCCTGTGCAGTCCGGCTTAGATAATCTTTCCTTAACGATACCTACAACTATTTCGTCAGGAACAAGGCCCCCTTTATCCATATATTCTTTTGCTTTTTTTCCCATTTCTGTTCCTTCTTTTACAGCATTACGAAACATCTCTCCGGTTGAAATGTGGGGTAAAGCAAATTCTTTTGCCAATTTTTCTGCCTGTGTGCCTTTCCCAGCCCCAGGAGGCCCCATCAGGATAATATGCATCTTTAATTCCCTCCTCAATATAGTTAGTTACAAGCTCTCCTCGGTTCTTATGGGAAATATTTTCCCCAGCTTTTAATAATTCTCTTTTTCTTCTGAAAATCCTGCCACAAGCACACATAATTTTCCTTTCCGGAGCCATACTTAAGAAAGAAAACTTTTTATGACCATTCTCACATCTCATAGGAAAGGGCTTATATGTATTCATCTACCACAACAACCGATATTATACCTTCCCAAAAACCATTTATATCGTTAGATACACATGAACACGGAGCACAGGTTGATTTTGTGAAAGCTTTGACAGATTTGCTTGACGAACTTGATGAGAATTTTTCTGATCTTGTGATCCTCTGTATCGGGAGTGACCGTTCTACAGGTGATTCACTTGGCCCCCTGGTAGGAAGCATGCTTGAAGACCTGAACACTAAAAATGCTGTTGTCCTCGGGACATTGAACAAACCCGTGCATGCTCTTAATTTAAAGGAAACACGTCTCCATATAGAACAAAATTATGCATCAGCAGCAATTATAGCTGTTGATGCCTGCCTTGGACAGAAGCAGAAAATTGGACACCTTGAAATTGGTAAAGGACCCCTCCAACCAGGGGCAGCCGTTAACAAAAGAATTCCCCCTGTTGGAGACATCTACATTGCAGGAATAGTAAATGTGGGAGGATTTATGGAGATGATGGTCCTGCAGAGCACCCCTCTTAGCGTCGTTATTCCCATGGCTCGTTTTATCGGTTTAGGAATTTTTATGGCAATCTCAGAGGATTCCCGGTCTGCTGTCAGGTAAATATGCTTCTATATTTTACCGTTTTTGTTTTACGTCATTTTTGGCTGTATTTTTGTTTTCTTCCCCTTTGTAGTCTTTTTTGTTTTCTTTCTCCTGAACACCTTTATTTTCCGTATTTACTGTAATCTCTGATGTTTTCAACTGAACACGTTCGTTTTTTTTATCTTTTTTTTCCATTTTACTATTACCTGAGAAATATGCACCATCTTCTATGGACAAAACCACTGCCTTAATATCCCCTATAAGAATACCATTTGCACGTATATCCAGCTTGTTTTGGACATTCACATTACCTTCAACTCTACCGGCAAGTGTAGCATTATAACAATTAACGTCTCCTTTTACATCAGCATTTTCGCCGATAATAACATCACTGGCTGTAAAAATCTCTCCCTCAAAAGCGCCTTCTATACGTATAATCCCCTTGGCTTCCAGCTGGCCCTTCATGGAAGTCTCTTTACCAATTAGAGTATCAACTTTCTTCGTTTCAAAGTTTTTTTTATTCTTAAACACGATTCATCCTTTCTCCTCAGGGTAAAAATCCCCGTGGGTTAACTGCAACTCCATTAAGATGTACTTCGTAATGTAGATGTGAACCTGTGGAAACACCGGTACTGCCCATTAAACCGATTTTTTGTCCTTTAAGTACTTGATCCCCTACTGAAACACTTATACTACTCAGATGGGCATACATTGTTCTTATCCCATAGCCATGGTTAATAATTACAGTATTTCCATGCCCGCGCCGATAAGAAGCTTCAGTAACCTTACCGTCTGCTGAAGCTATAATTAGTGTACCTCTGGGTGCGGCTATATCAATGCCGTAATGAAATTCCCTTCTCCTGGTAAAAGGAGAAATTCGGGAGCCAAATCCGGAGGTAACTCTACCCTGGGCGGGCCAGATCGAAGGAGTGGCTGCCTGCTGCTTCTGGAATTCCATAATTTCTTCTTTTAGCTGTATAAGATTTTCATTTGACCCTGGAATGGAGTCATGTAATAAAGAGATATTTAAAGCAGTACGATCGACTACCTGATTAGCTCCCCGACTTGCCAGAAGACGCACAGTATCATTCTGAGCAAAGTAAATGGATGGGGTGATCTCCTCATCACAGGAAATGGGCAATTCTATTAACTGACGTATTTCCATGCTTAAAAAATTCATCTGCTCAACCCACTGCTTTAAATCTTCTGTCTCCTGTGCAATATAGTCTATTTGCTCATTTAAAATGCGGTTTTCTTCTCTAAGTAAAGAAATGTCAGAAGCTTCATCTTGTAATACCTGATAAGAATTTATCCAAAAAAAACTAAATATCAAACTGGCCATAACAATTACACTTAAGGCCTGTAAAATAAACAACGGAATACGCACACTGAAAATCGACTCTTCCGTATGTGGAATTACCATTAATGTAAAAAAACCATGTTTTTTTCTATTCTTCACAATATCTATCTCTCCCCCTGCTTCTGATCCAGGAGACATAACCGCCACGACTATGCGGAGCACAACAAAGAACATATTTGACGGGTTACCAACAACTCTTTATTTCCCACAGATGGCGCAGGACTGGAGTTCGCTCAAGTTCCACGGGAAACCGTAACTTTCGGCTCAGCATTCAACGCCCATTTTTATCTAAGGGTTGTCCCACATAAAAATTTTACGTAAAAGTAATGTTTCGCTAAATATTTGGAAATTCCTGCTTATTCTAAAAAAAATAGACAACCAATGTAATAAATAGAAGGGCGGGAAGCATGTTTGCGATCCTCAATTTTGTTAATTGCAACACGTTAAGGCCGATGGAGAGAATAAGCAATCCTCCAACAGCCGTAAGTTCGTTAATTATGCCCTGCGTAAGAACGGGACTTAACCTTTGAGCTAAAAACACAAGAATTCCCTGGTAGATAATAATCGGCACAGCCGCCAGGGAAATACCAATCCCCATCGTTGACGCAAAGGCAATAGCTATTGTTCCGTCAAGTAAAGCTTTTGTATATAAAATAGTATGTTTACCTGTTAACCCACTCTCCAGGGAGCCCATAATCGCCATTGCTCCCACGCAGTATAGGATTGTGCCGAAAACTAAAGCATTTGAAAATTGTCCCCCACTTACTTTAAGCTGTTCCTCTACAAATTTCCCCCAATTATTTAATCTGCCCTGTATATTTAATAATTCACCCGTCAATCCACCGAGAAGCATTCTCAATGTCAACAATAAAAAACTCTAACTTTGAAGCGCCATTTGTAAACCTATCAAGCCAATAACAAGCGCCAGTGAGTGAACAGCTGTTTCCTGATAATTTTTAGGAACACGTTTTCCCAGTAATGCGCCTACAATACCACCTAAAAGGACTGCAAGGCCATTGACAACCACCCCCAGGTAGCTACCCAAAACCATTAAATAATCATCTCCTGGAACATTTCATTTCCTTACATGTTTCACGTGAAACATTAGTCATTTTACTTTAAGAGCAGTTCAACCAATCTGTCTAAGTCTTGATCGTCATAAAAAAAGATTTCGACCCTTCCGTCCCTCAGGCCGCTTTTTATTGATACCTTTGTTCCGTATACTTTTCTTATTTTATCCTCCATTTCTTTCAGCAAGAGTTCTCTTACTTGCGAAGGAGCCGTGCTCTCCTCTTTTACTACAGATGTTTCTATTTCTTTTTTGAGAGACTTGAGCATTTTCTCTACCTGTCTTGCGCTTAAGCCCTTGTTAATTATTTGTAAAGCGATAGATTTCTGCTCCTCCATCGTGGCGAGGGATAAAAGAGGTCTCGCCTGACCCACTGAAATTCTTCCTTCAGCCAGATATTTCTTAACATCATTATCTAACAACAAAAGACGCATAGAGTTTGTAATTGAAGAGCGACTCTTGCCAAGCTTTTTAGCCAAATCTTCCTGGAGCAGACCAAATTCATCTATCAATTTTTTATATGAGCTTGCTTCTTCAATAGGATTAAGGTCTTCTCTTTGCAAATTTTCTACAAGAGCAATCTCCATAAGCTGGTTATGGTCATATTCATTTACCACTACAGGAACTACTTTTAGGCCAGCCAGCCTTGCGGCCCTTAATCTTCTCTCGCCAGCGACCAGAACGTAATTTTCCTGATCCTTCTGCACAATTAAAGGTTGAATAACTCCATAACTTTTGATTGTTTCAGCAAGAGCATTTAGTTTTTCCTCATTAAATTCTTTTCTTGGCTGTAAAGGATTTGGTTTTATTTTTTCCAAAGGAATCTCCACTATCCCCCCCCTATCGCTCGAATATTCCTCTTTAGGAATTAGGGCATCAAGTCCTCTTCCCAATCTTTGCTTATTCATTTATTTACTACCTCCTCGGCAAGCATCATATATGCCTCTGCTCCTTTGCTGCGGGGGTCATAATCAATAATTGTTTTTCCATAACTGGGGGCCTCACTCAGTCTTACATTTCTGGGAATTACAGTTTCAAAAACTAACTCCCCAAAGTGTTTTTTTACTTCTTCCGCTACCTGTGATGCAAGGTTTGTCCTTATGTCAAACATAGTTAAGAGAGCTCCACCAATTTTTAGGCTGGGGTTAAGATGTTTTCTTACAAGAGTAATAACATTTACCAACTGCCCCAAACCTTCAAGAGCGTAGTATTCACATTGAATCGGCACAAGGACAGTATCAGCAGCAGTTAAAGCATTAACTGTAAGCAGACCCAGCGAAGGAGGACAGTCAATTAAAATATAATCATACTTATTTTTTATTTTTTTAATAACGCTGCGCAGCCGAACTTCACGGGAAAGTATGGAAACCAGTTCTATTTCAGCTCCTGCAAGCTTAAGTGTCGCAGGGAGCACATCCATATTCACCTGATTTGTTTTATAAATAACCTTTTCCACCGGTATTTCATTAATGAGCGCATCATAGATGCAGCCTTTGATCTGGTTTTTGTCTAATCCGGTTCCAGTGGTTGCATTACCCTGAGGGTCTATATCCAGCAGCAGAACACTTCTTCCCAGGCTTGCCAGACAAGCGCTCAGATTTACTGCTGTAGTGGTTTTTCCAACTCCGCCCTTCTGGTTTATAATAGCAATTACTCCATTCATCTTTTCACCCCTGTTTTGTTTAAACATCTAAAATTCATTTTAATTAACAAACACTTTATATATTCGTTAAAAAAGAAAATAGTTCCTTCTATATTAAAAAAAGGAAATAAAAATAACCGGTTCACATAAACCCGGTTATATAGTGGGAATGTTTTATCATCCTTTAATCGATTTCATTTTGTTGCGGACATATTGTTTTCTTTTTTCGGAAGTTTAATCCGGATTTCCCAATAATCACTTAAATCATTTTCTTCGACATGTGGATTTATACCAGCCTTCCGAATAATACTTATTGCATGCCGAATTGTGTTTAAAAAAATCCGCAAATCTCTTATCACTACTTTTCTTTGGTTAGATACACGTTCAGTATTTCCACTTTTTTTAATTTCCTGGATAAGCTGTTCTGCTTCTTTTACATTCATATCCAGTTCAATCATTAAATTTACTGCTTCTTGTTGTTTCTCTAGTGTATCCAGCTTTAAAAGCACCCGCGCATGCCTTTCCGACAGTTTTCCTTCTCTGAGCAGTTCCTTAACATCATCAGGCAGTTTTAACAATCGTAATTTATTGGCAATTGTAGACTGGCTTTTACCAAGCCTCTGGGCAAGAACTTCCTGAGTTAAATCAAATTCGTCAATAAGTCTCTTATACCCATATGCTTCTTCCATGAAATCAAGATTTTCTCTCTGCAGATTTTCTATTAATGCTACAGCCGCCATTGAACTTCCACTATACTCCCTGATTATAGCAGGGATCTCAGCCCAACCCAGTGCTTTACAAGCCAAAAGCCTCCGTTCGCCCGCAACAATACAAAAGCCTGTTCCATCATTTGTTATAATAATTGGCTGAAGCAATCCGTATGTCTTAATGGATTGAGACAGTTCCACTATTTTCTCGTCTTCAAATGTTTTTCTTGGTTGATAAGGATTGGAACGCATCAAATCAATGCTAACCTTTTGAATGTTTTCCATTTCCTCTTCCTTGCCATGCAATCCGAGCTTTTTCCCCCAGCTCTCCTTCATTAATAAATACACCTCGCTTTAAAGAAAAATCTTCACTCCAATAAATATAGATTATTCTATATGTTGTAATTATTCGACATGAGGAAAGATTCTCCTGCTTTTCTATTATTTTATATAAGGTCTTTTTTGCGGGATTCCAGCCTTGCGTGGAAAAGAACTCTCCGTAGATCTAATTTTTTTAAAGATCAGGATATTTCTTCTTTTTCCTGTCCGCGGCAAATCATAAGATATGTTCTTAATCAACTTCCCCCCGCAAAGTCGGATAATAACCTCAGCTTCATTTAACTCATCAAAAGCAGCGGGTCCCTTAAGGGCCCATAAAAAACCTCCTACCTTGACCAGCGGAAGCGCTATCTCTGCAATTACGACCAATGGAGCAAGCGCTCTGGCCGTAACCCAGGAGTATCCTTCTCTACCCCCACCCCTTCCCAGATCTTCAGCCCTCTGATGTAGTACCCCTACCTCTTCCAGTTCCAATTCTTTTATAACAAACCTTAAAAATTCGAGTTTCTTTCTGGACGCGTCTAATAAAGTTACTTTGAGATGGGGGAGAAAGATTTTTAGAGGTAATCCGGGAAACCCGGCCCCACTGCCTAAGTCTAACAAAGAAGGACCGGTTTCTTCATGCCCCTCTTTCAGCCCCGCCAGGGAATCTAAAAAATGCTCTTCAAGGATATCTTCCGGTTGAATAATACGTGTTAAGTTATATTTTTCATTCTCCTGAAGCAAAAGCTTCAAATACTTCACAAAATGAATGGCCTGCTCTAAAGTAAGGGAAAGGCGCCAGGATTTTGCTGCTTCAATAATTTCAAGCGCTCCCATATTAACCTGCGGCATCATATCTCCACCCTTAAGAATGTTCTTACTTTCCAATACAAAACCGACTAAAGATATAATCTAATACTTCATCTTTAATATCTTCTCCAAGAAGTTCACTCAGATGCTTCCAGGCCTGTTTTATGTCAATACTGACAATGTCAGGGGGGATTTTACCTTCAAGGGCATCAAGAGCCTCTGTGATATTTTGAGCAGCTTTGGAAATCAGATTTCCCTGTCGGGCTTCAAGAACTATAACGCCCTCATCCCTCGTTACATTTCCCTTAAATACAGCATCTGTAACAGTATCTTCAAGTTCCTGCAGACCTGTCCCTTCCAAAAGAGATATTTCAACAATACGGTCAGCGGAAAATAATCGTTTTATTTCATCTGTAGTAATTTTTTGAGTCAGATCCACCTTGTTGATGATTACTATTAATTTTGGATTATTACCTTCATCAAAGATACTATCATATATCCACCTATCTTTCTGGGTAATACCAGTTTCCGCATCCAGCATAAACAAAAGAAGATCTGCTTCGCGCATTGCTCTTTTAGAAAATTCCATGCCTATTTTTTCAACCCGATCACCGTTTTCGCGAAAACCGGCAGTATCGATCAGTTTCAGTGGAATTCCATTTAAATTTACAAACTCTACTAAAAGATCCCTTGTAGTTCCCGGAATTTCTGTAACAATTGCCCTTTCTTCTCTAATCAGATAATTATATAGTGAGGATTTTCCAACATTTGGCCTACCCACAATGACAGTTTTTAAACCATCTTGTAAGATTTTTCCTTGATTTCTCTTTTCCAAAAGAATTTCCAGTCTTTCCTTGATTAGCATTAACTTCTCCTTAATATTTCTGTAGACTGCCTCTTCCAGGTCAAGATCCTCTTCAGAAAAATCCACTTCCACTTCTATTTGAGAGATAATACTTAGAAGCTCTTCACGCATTTGCTTAATTTCTTTTGAAAGAGAACCATGCAAACTTTGCAAGGCAGCTTTTAACCCTTTTTCAGTTTTTGCCCTAATCAGCGAAAGCACACTTTCAGCCTGAACCAAGTCAATTTTTCCATTTAAAAAAGCCCTTTTTGTAAATTCTCCGGGCTCAGCAAGTCGCGCGCCTTTTCTCAGGACTAAATGTAAGATCTTTTGTAGTGGGACAATGCCGCCATGCGCGTTTATTTCTACAACATCTTCACTAGTATAGGTATAAGGAGCTTTCATATAACTAAGAAGCACCTCATCTAATTCATTACCCGCTTCATCCACAATATAACCATAGTAAAGATTCCGTGGATGAAGTGATTCCATTTTTTGAAAAAAATCTTTCTTCCCACGCAACCTTGAATGTGCAAATATCTCTAATGCTATAGACAGAGAGGCATCCCCGCTCATCCGAACAATACCAATGCCACCCTCCCCCGGAGGAGTAGATACAGCAGCAATGGTGTCGTCTTCATATTCCACAACCATCACCTAATCTTCTTTAAGATATTTTATACGACCACTTGTTCGCATTATACCATATTTTCCCGACCACTTCAAGTATTTCTGTAATTCTTACTAACATGCCCCTACGGAATACATCAATGTATAATAATGTTTCACCATCTAAAAACCGCATCGTCTTTTTATGGACAGATGCGGCAACAAACATTCCTTTAGAGTAACCTGATTAGCGTGGAGAAATAACTACTTTGCGATACGGTTCATCTCCATGACTATGAGTGGTAACATCTCTGCTATCCTGAAGTGCCAGATGAATGATACGTCTATCCTGGGGATTCATGGGTTCGAGAATAACTTCTTTATTTGTTCTAAGCGCTTTATCGGCCAAGTTTTTTGCCAGCTGTTCCAGAGTTACCCTTCGCTTCTGCCGATAATTTTCAATATCAACGATTGTTCTTCCGTTAGATAAAGTAAACTGCCTGTGCAGAATCACATTAGATAAATACTGAAGCGCATTAAGAGTATTACCTCTCTTTCCAATTAACAATCCCAAGTCTTTCCCGTTTATGTTCAGGGTAACATCTTCCCCGTTTTCTTCCACTTTACTGATAACTTCCCCCTCAAGGCCAATAATATCGATAATATCTTTCAGAAAATCTTTCATATACTCTTCAGGTTCCTTAATAACAGTTAATTTTACTTTTGCAGGCTTTGAACCGAGAAATTTTAGTAAACCCTGAAACGGTTCATTTAAAATTTCAACCGCGGTATTTTCTTTTCGGACACCCAATTGCTTTATGCCTTCTTCAAGGGCCTCTTCTACGGTTTTAGCAGTAATTTCAAGCGATCTCATCTGTCTTTACCTGCCCCCTTCTTTTTCCCTTTTGTAGATTTCCTTTTAATTTTGGGCCCATCCGCAGCTTTAATTTTTTTGGGTGTTGCTATATCTTTTTTAATCTTCCTTTTACTATTAATTGCTTTCTCTTCATCTGCATTTTCCCGTACTTTACTATCTTCTACATCTGCCTTGCCATTATTCTCCTGATGTCCATTTTTAACATTATCTTTTATTTCCTTTAGTTTTCCATCACTGGATTTCATCAGAAAATGATTTCCAATAGAAAAAATGGAATTTGTTAACCAATATAAGACAAGACCGGATGGAAAACTAACACTGATAACCATAATCATGACAGGAAATATATAGAGCATCATTTTTTGCTTAGGGTCAGTTAAAACCATTCTCTGATGAAAAAACGTAGCTGCTGCTGCCATTATTGGCAAAAGATAGATAGGATCCGGCTCTACAAGGTCTAAACCGAACAGAAAACTCGAACTAAACTCATACCCCAGCATCTCGACTCTTTGGGCAATTAATGAAGGATCACGAAGCAGATGAAAAACTGCAATAATGATCGGAAACTGAACAATCAAGGGCAGGCAACCCCCCAGGGGGTTTACCTTATTCTCCTTCATATATTCCATTGTTACTTTATTATATTTTTCCTTATCATGTTTATATTTTTCCTGTAATTTCTTAAGTTCGGGTTGAATATCCTGTAACTTTTTAGAAGACTGAATTTGTTTCCTGGTTAAAGGAAAAGTAATAATGTTTACAACTGCGCTAAGCATAATTATAGCTATTCCATAGTTGCTTCCAGCAACAATATAAAAATAACTTAGCAGTATATTAACATACCCAGCCAAAGTTTCGATCATCAACTGACCCCCTTCTATTCTCTGCGAAACCTGTTTTCGTTCTTATTTTTTAGGAACAGGATCATACCCTCCAGGATTAAAAGGATGACACCTCAAAATTCTTTTTATGCTAAAAAATAGCCCCTTTACTACTCCACATTGCTCTACAGCATCATAACAATACTGTGAACAACTAGGATAGAAGCGGCATCTCGGAAGTATCAGAGGAGAAATAACCGATCTGTAGATCATAATAAAGAATAAGATCGTTTTTTGAATCATTTTAACAACTTTCCTCTCAACATAAGCTTCCTCAGATCTTGAAGTGCTTCTGAATAAGTGAGGTTACCTGCACCTTTTCTAGCTATAATAACAAGGTCATATCCTTCTTTCAATATTTCAGGCTTAAGATTTCTATAAGCCTCTAAATACAATCTCTTTAATCTATGCCTGGTAACACTTTTTCCAACTTTTTTACTAATTGACACTCCGATCCTGTTGTAAGGTTGATCATTTCTTTTTAAGAATAGAACTGTACTTTGCGTAGCCACAGATCTTCCCTGTCTGTACACTTTCTGAAACTGAAACGTTTTTCGAAGCTTTTCAATTTTTCCAGAATGCCTTTCCTGATCTTCTTTCATTAAGCAGATAATCTTCTTCTTTCTTTATTTCTTCTCCTTCTGAGTACATTTCTACCAGCCAGTGTTCTCATTCTTTTTCTGAATCCATGAACTCTCTTGCGTTTTCTTACTTTTGGTTGATATGTCCTTTTCATAAATATCCTCTCTCTTTGTCTGGATTTCTATCATTTTTATACAGTAAAACTCTGGAATTCATTATAACTTATCTTTTTAAATGATGCAACATTTCATGCTTTCTTTTAATATATTCTTTTAATTGGTGGAAAAAAGAGTTATTAACAGATCTAAAACAATTATAGTAGACTCAGCGTCCTAAGAGGTGTTAAATTTTAATTGCAGTTAACAAGTAATTCTGATATTATTGTCCTGTGGATTAAACAACATCTTTATCTTCTAAAACCAGTTTTCCACAGGTTTTGTGGAAAACTTTATGGTATTTGTGGATAAGTAACGGAGGTTACGCAATGGAAGAGCGTTTGTCTGCAATCTGGCGCTCAGTTCTTTCGGAAATGGAAAAAATTCTTAGTAAACCAAGTTTTGAAACATGGTTAAAAACCATCAGACCAATTGCTCTTCAAAATGAAACAATTATGATTGAAGTACCTAATGAATTTACGAAAGACTGGCTCCAAAATCATTACAGAAAAAACATATCAAGGGCATTACAAAAAGTGACAAATTGCGATTACTACATACACTTTGTCACTCCACAAAATATTGACATTCCTGAAACAAATAATACTTTTCAAAAGCAGCCATCATTAAATAACAACAATCCCGATAATCACAATACAAAAAAAGACCTTTCCGGCGTTTGCAAATGGTTAAATCCAAAGTATACATTTGAAACATTTGTAATCGGAGGAAGTAACCGCCTGGCGCATGCAGCATCCCTTGCTGTTGCAGAGGCTCCCTCAAAAGCCTATAATCCTCTTTTTATTTATGGAGGCGTAGGTCTGGGTAAGACTCATCTTATGCATGCAATTGGTCATTATGTTATTTCACACAACACTAGTGAAAAAGTAGACTATCTGTCTTCAGAAAAATTTACAAACCAATTTATTAACGCTATTAGAGATAACAAGACGGTCGAATTTAGAAATAAATACAGGAACATTGATGTTTTGCTAATTGACGATATACAGTTTCTTGCTGGGAAAGAACAGACTCAGGAAGAATTTTTTCACACTTTTAACGCCCTTCATGAAAACAATAAACAAATTATTATTTCAAGCGACAGGCCGCCCAAAGAGATACCTACCCTTGAGGACCGTCTCCGCTCACGGTTTGAATGGGGTTTAATTACAGATATTCAAGCCCCTGACCTTGAAACTAGAGTTGCTATCCTCCGTAAAAAAAGTTCTCAGGAAGGAATATTTATACCTGATGATGTTCTCATGTTCATCGCACAAAAAAATGAAAATAACATCAGGGAATTAGAAGGCGCTCTTATACGTATTATTGCCTTTGCTTCCCTTGAGGACAAGCAAATTAATATGCAGCTTGCCAGTGAAGCTTTAAAAGATTTTCTTTCCCAGAAACACAGAAATTTAAATGCCGAACAGATCATTTCCACTACAGCTTCATATTTTAAATTATCTGTTCAGGATATTAAATCTAAAAAAAGAACACAAAATTTCACTTTTCCACGGCAGATAGCAATGTATCTCTGCCGCGAACTTACAGACTATTCACTGCCCCGAATAGGCGAAGAATTTGGAGGAAAAGACCACACAACAGTAATGCATTCCCACAAAAAAATTTCGTCACAAATGCTTAAAGACGAAACCTTATTGCGTTGTATCAAAGAAATTAAAAATATGCTTCTACATTAATTTTAACCCTGTGGACAAACCTTGGTAAATATGTGTATATTTACTTTTAAATGTGGATAAAAACCAATATTTTTGTTGTAATTCTTACCACCTGTTAATTGTGTTTATATTTTTATTTTCTTATCCACAGTAATTAAGTCTATAGAAAGCTCTTTTTCACGGAAAAGATGTTGAAATATTAACAAATTCACAGGCATTACTATTAGAACTATCTTTATAAATATTAATTAATTAAAAGAAGAGCATGTGGATAATCTAAGAGAGTTTGCCTAACAGCGAGAGGTGATTAATTGTGCATTTTGCAGTAAAAAGAAGTATTCTTATGGAAAACCTCAATATTGTGCAAAGAAGTATCCCTTTAAAAACGACAATAACCACAATTCAGGGAGTTCTGTTGCAGGTAAAAAATAATTGTCTCACTATGATATCAAATAATTTAGAAATGAGTATTAAAGCGGTATGTGAGGATATCCAGGTAATTGAGGAAGGGCGGGTTGTTTTACCCGGGGAAATCGTAGATATTTTGAAACAGTCACCTCATGAAGATGTTGAAATAAAGATGGCTCCCGGAGATTTTCGCACAGAGATTATCAGTGGGAAAGCAAATTTTTTTCTATACGGAATGGATCCGGAAGAGTTTCCATCATTCAAGGAAGACTCACAGTGGAGAAAATGGGGGAGTATTGAGTTTTCAGCCAATGAATTTAAGAACATATTAAGAAAAGTTAATTTTGCAGTTTCACATGACGAAGGAAAACCTTCATTCAGGGGAGTATTATTTCAGGTAGATGATCATAATAATGTTTCTTTTATATCTTCTGATACATACCGTCTTGCCCATTTAAATATTTTAAAGAGAAAAAAAGAAATAGAACCTCTGCAACTCCTGATTCCAGGGAAAACATTACTGGAAATTGCAAAGATTTTGGATGATTCTGATGAGATGATTCAATGTTATTTCCAGGAAAATGAAATAATATTCAGCTACAGGCAGTTTCTTTTTGCTGGCAGGTTAATAGAAAATAAATTTCCCGACCTAACAAATGTTTTTCCTAAAGGGTTTGTTACAAAAATTTTGGTAAATACAAGAGTTATGGAAAAATCAATTGGAAGAGCTTCACTTTTAGCCCATGGTTACAATCAAATGATTTCGCTGCATATAAAAGATAATATTCTTCAGGTGAAATCCGGGTCGGAAGTGGGAAGAATGGAAGAAGAATTAATCCTGGAGAGGAAAGAAGGAGATGATCTGGAAGAGATATTACTAAATGCCCGATATATCCTTGATCCTCTAAGGGTATTGAATGATGAATACACAGAGATTGATTTTAACGGATCTTATGGACCGTGTATTATTAATTCTGAAGAACAGATAGACGAAGATACCTCAAAATACAGATACCTGGTTTTGCCTATTAAAGTTGATAAAAAAAGCATTTAGGTAAGGGTGCAGAGTTTGTTCATAAAAGATTTAATCCTTACAAATTTTCGCAACTATGAAAAGGAAAAGTTACAATTTGCGCCGGGAATTTGTATTGTACAGGGAGCCAATGGACAGGGAAAAAGTAATCTTTTAGAGGCCATCTACTGCCTTTGTTTTGGCCGTTCATTTAAAAATTACAAAGATAGCGACCTGGTTAAATGGGAAAGACCTTTCTATTTTATTCAGGGGACAGTAGTTCTACAGAAACATCCCTACAAGATGGAAGTGGGCTTTGAGACAGGAAAAAGAAGAAAAGTAGTAAAAGTAAATGGAAAAGTGGATAAAAAATTTTCTTTGGAAGGTAACTTTCCTGTTGTTTTTTTCGTTCCTGAAGATCTTGAAATGATTAGAAGAGGGCCAGAAGAAAGAAGGCGTTTTATTGACAGGGAAATATGCCAGATAAGCGCTCTTTACAGAGACTATCTTATTCGCTATAACAGGATCATAGCTCAAAAAAACAAGATTTTAAAAGAAAATATCCAAAAAAAAGAATTAAGAGAAATGCTTCATGTTTGGAACAGACAGATAGTTCATTTTGGTAGCCGGATTATAAAAATAAGGAATGAAATGATTTCAATTTGGAGTAGCCTTGCTTCCCGGAATTATGCATGTTTATTTCAGGAGAGTCAATTATTGAGTATTTCTTATGAAAACTGTTTAGGAATTAAAGAAATAACAACAGATATTGAAGAAATAGAAAAAACTTTTCAAAATGAAATAAAAAAAACAGAAGAAGAAGAAATGAGAAGGGGTTACTCTCTGTTAGGCCCCCACAGAGAAGATCTATTGTTTTTGCTTGATGGGCGGGAAGCCAGGCGATTTGCTTCTCATGGACAGCAGCGAAGTGCGATTATCAGTTTGAAGGCAGCACAAATACAGTTTTTTAATGATAAAAAAGAAAAACCTCTCTTCATACTGGATGATCTTTTTTCTGAGCTTGATGAATTTAGGATGGAGCAGTGTTTTTCGCTTTTTAAAGGCGCCGAACAGGTATTTATTACTATAACGAGAAAAGATAACTATCTTGAGCCTTTTTTAGAAAAGTTTTCAGACTTTTCATTTTTTCATGTCAGTGAAGGAAAAGTGATGGAGTTAAAAGAAAATGGAAAAAGTAGGACATTCTGTTGAAGTTTTTCTTGAAAGAAGCGGTTTAAAGAGTCAACTTAAAAAAAGGGAATATCTTTTTGTTTGGGAAAAAGTTGCAGGAGAGCATGTTGCCCAATACACCAGGCCAGTTAAAATTAAAGAAGAAACACTTTTTGTTGAAGTTAACGACAGTATTTGGGTATACCACCTTAATATGCTTCAGGAAAAAATTATTGATGAATTTAATGAACATGTTGGCTCAAAAATGATTTCCAAAATAAAGTTTATCAATGAAGATTTCTATGCTCGCGAGTTATCCGAGAAGAGACAGGAAAGTGCCAACTTAACAGAGAAAAATCATTTTTCCCATAACGGCCATATAAACCTTGCGCCAAAAGAAGAAGAAGAAATAGAAAGAGCTCTCCAATTGTCACCAGAATATTTTAGAAATCAACTAAGGATAATTTTTAAAAAAAGCTTTTTAAGAGATAAATGGAAAAAAGAAAAAGGAGCAATTTCATGCAGGGTATGTAACGATCCTTTTTTTAAAAAATACCCCGATGATGAATTTTGCCCTTATTGTCTTCAAAAAATAGTCAGTTGGATGAAGATATTAAAAAATGTTTTTTACAACAGTCCTTGGATAAAATATAATGCAGTTAAAGAAAAACATCCTTTTCTGGATGAAAGGATTTTTTCTGTATGTAAAAAGACAGTAATGGAAGGCCATGAAAAGCGCATATTAAAAACGCTGGGAAATAACCGTATCGACAAAACAATTCAAATAAAAATTTTAAAAAAAGCTGCGCATCGTTATGTTTTATTGGCTGCAGAGAAAGAGCCTCCAGAAATCGAAGAAGGGGATATTGTTAATATTTTAGGTTGTTTTCCAGGGCTTAATCAGTTAATAAATTCATGAAGGGGGAAAAGGAATTGTTTTTACATATTGGAAATTCACGCGTTGTATCCCTGCAGGAAATTATTGGCATTTTTAATCTTGAGATCAAAAATAACCAGGTAAACACTCAGTTTCTGGAAAGCCGCCCGGGCGAAAAAGTAACCAGAGAAGAAGAAAAAGCATTAAACTCCTTTGTCGTAACCACTAAAAAAGTTTACTATTCCCCTATATCTCCGCTTACACTGCAAAAGAGGATTGAGAAAAATTGGGAATAATACTTTATAGTGGGAGGATATCAGAATGAATAATAAAATAACAGGTGTATACGATGAACATCAAATTCAAGTTTTAGAAGGCCTTGAAGCTGTTCGAAAGAGGCCAAGCATGTACATAGGTTCAACGGGGAACAGGGGCCTTCACCATTTAGTTTTTGAGGTTGTGGATAACAGCATAGATGAGGCGATGGCAGGGTTTTGCAGTTTGATTACTGTGACCATCAATGCAGATAAAAGTGTAACTGTTATAGATAATGGCAGAGGGATCCCCGTGAAAGAACATCCTCAGCAGAAAAAATCAGCCTTGGAAGTGGTTTTAACCATCCTTCATGCAGGAGGTAAATTTGGTGGAGAGGGATATAAAGTTGCAGGAGGCCTGCACGGTGTGGGAATATCGGTGGTTAATGCCCTTTCCGCTTGGCTGGAAGTGGAAGTAAAAAGGGAAGGCGGAAGATATGAGCAGCGTTATGAGAGAGGTATTCCTGTAGCACCCTTACAAAAAAAAGGAAAGACTGATGAGACAGGGACAAAAATTACCTTTTTTCCTGATGAAGATATTTTTGAGGAGATTTCTTTTGATTTTCAGACCCTTTCCCAGAGATTGCGTGAACTTGCTTTCCTGAATAAAGGGGTCGAAATAGTGATTGAGGATAATTCCCAGACGGAAACAAAAAAAGAGGTTTTTAAGTATGAAGGCGGAATAAGTTCTTTCATTTCATTTTTAAATAAAAACAAAGAAACATATCCCAATGAGCCAATAGATATTGAAAAAGAAGTTGAAAACTGCTGGGTTGAAGCTTCACTGCAATATAATACAGGTTACAGCGAAACGATTTATTCCTATGCCAACAATATTAGAACTACAGAGGGTGGAACTCACGAATCGGCCTTTAAAAGTTCCCTTACGAGACTGGTCAACGATCATGCGCGCAGGTTGGGAATTTTGAAAGAAAATCAGGAAAACCTCTCGGGTGAAGACGTTAGGGAAGGTTTGACAGCTATAATCAGTGTCAAAATTCTTAATCCTCAATTTGAAGGTCAGACCAAAACCCGGTTGGGTAATTCTGAAGTAAGGGGCATAGTGGACAGCATCCTTTCAGATTTACTTGGGGCCTATTTTGAGCAGAATCCATCCATTACCAAGAAACTTTGTGATAAAGCGCTTCAGGCCTCAAGGGCCCGTGACGCTGCCCGGAAGGCCAGGGAACTTACCCGGCGCAAGAACGCCCTGGAAGTTAGCAGCCTTCCTGGGAAACTGGCCGATTGCGCTTCGAAGGATCCTGCGGAGAGTGAGCTTTTCATAGTGGAGGGTGATTCTGCAGGTGGTTCTGCAAAGCAGGGCAGGGACAGGCATTTTCAGGCCATCCTGCCTTTAAGGGGTAAAATAATAAACGTTGAAAAAGCCCGCCTTGATAAAATACTTGCCAACGAGGAAATAAGAGCCCTGATCACTGCTCTTGGTGCCGGCATAGGTGAAGATTTTAATATCCAGAAGCTTCGCTATCACAGAATAATAATAATGACTGATGCCGATGTGGATGGTTCTCATATCAGAACGCTGCTGCTTACATTTTTCTTCAGATACATGGAACAACTTATTTCCCTTGGTAATATCTACATTGCCCAGCCTCCCCTCTTCAAGGTTACGAAGAGCAAAAAGATTCATTATTTGTACAGGGAAGCGGAACTAGAAACCCTAATGTCAAAGATAGGGCGCCAGGGAACAAGTGTTCAACGTTATAAGGGCCTTGGAGAGATGAACCCTGAACAGCTCTGGGAAACCACACTTAACCCGGAGAGTCGGACAATCCTCAGGGTGGATATGCAGGATCCTATTGTAGCTAACGATATCTTTACCCTGCTTATGGGCGAAAAAGTTGAACCTCGCCGCAATTTTATCGAGGATAATGCCAGGAAAGTAAGAAACCTTGATATTTAGCTATTTCTTTTATAGATAGTGAATTTATTTGATCATATTATAGAAACTACTTAAAAAAAAATAAAAAAAGTTTGTAACTACTCAGATAAAAGATAAGTGAAGCTTGGGGACGGTTCGAGCGTCACCGTAGCGTAGCGAAGACTTGGGGACATTCATAGGGGACATTCCCCGGAGGGGTGTGTCCCCATACCACTTGAAAAATGGGGTGTGTCGCCTTACCATAGCTAGTGGGAAGACGATGGAACCGTCCCCGTGGCTTAGCGGTGGTGCAAAAAATCTTGCTGTAAGTAAAAAAAATTTTTCAAGGAGGCAGAGCCACTTAAATGATGCCAGAAGGTAGAATTGTTGATATTCCTCTTCACGAAGAGGTAAAGAACTCTTTTCTCGATTACGCCATGAGCGTCATAGTAAGCAGGGCATTACCTGATGTAAGGGATGGTTTAAAGCCTGTTCACAGGCGGATTCTGTTTGCTATGAGGGAACTTGGAATGGGACCCGACAAGCCGCATAAAAAATCTGCCAGGCTTGTGGGGGAAGTTCTTGGTAAATACCATCCCCATGGAGATCAGGCTGTTTATGATGCTATGGTGCGTATGGCACAGGACTTTTCCATTCGCTACCCTCTTGTGGATGGGCAGGGGAACTTTGGTTCTATGGACGGTGACTCTGCAGCAGCGATGCGTTATACAGAAGTGAGGCTTTCTTCTCTCGCTACTGAGATGCTGCGGGATATGGATAAAGAAACTGTTGATTTCAGGTTTAATTTTGATGAGACTCTTGAAGAACCCGTTGTATTGCCGTCACATTTCCCCAACCTGCTCGTAAACGGCGCCTCCGGGATTGCTGTGGGGATGGCAACGAACATGCCTCCTCATAACCTTACGGAAGCAATTAATGCCCTTATCCTTCTCATTGACGATCCCGAAGTATCCGATAATGATATTTTAAAAATGGTTAAAGGCCCCGACTTTCCCACGGGGGGAATAATACTGGGCCACAAGGGTATCCAGCAGGCCTACCTGACCGGAAGGGGAACAATCAAGATCAGGGGGAAAACCAGTTTTGAAAAAACTGCAGACGGCAGAGACCGGATGCTGATTACAGAGGTACCCTATCAGCAGAACAAATCAAGGCTGATCGAAAAAATCGCCGAACTGGTCAGGGATAAAAAGATCACGGGAATTACCGCATTAAGAGACGAATCGGACCGCAACGGTGTGCGTGTTGTCATAGAAATAAAGCGTGGCTTTAATCCCCAGGTTATTTTAAACCAACTATTTAAATTCACCCCCCTTCAGCAGAGCTACGGTATAATTATGCTTGCCTTAGTTGACGGAAGGCCAAAGGTTCTTACGTTACGAGAAATATTAACGGCATACCTAGAGCACCAGAAAGAAATCGTGACGAGGCGTTCACAGTATTTACTGAAAAAAGCTAAAGAGAGAGCCCACATTGTGGAGGGCCTGCTTATTGCCCTTTCCAATATAGACCGGATTATTGCCTTAATCAGGGGTTCTGCTGACGCTGCAGAAGCAAAAGAAGGTTTAATGCGGGAGTTCTCCTTAAGTGAAAGGCAGTCCCAGGCTATCTTGGATATGCGCCTGCAAAGACTGACCGCCCTTGAAAGACACAAATTAGACGAGGAATTCCGTGCTCTTCAGGAGGAAATATCTTATCTTGAAGCTTTGCTGGCAGATGATAGCCTGATTATGAGGGAAATCAAAGATGAACTTCAGGAAATAAAGAAAAAATTCGGCGATAAAAGGCTTACCGATATCGTTCCCGATGAAGGGGAAATTGATCTGGAAGATCTCATCGTTGAAGAAAAAATGGTCATAACACTGACCCATCAGGGCTATGTTAAGCGCCTGCACCTGGATACTTATAAAGCTCAGGGCCGCGGAGGAAAGGGAATTATGGGTCATACCACCCGGGATGCTGACTTTATTGAACAGATTATGATCTCCTCTACAAGGGATAAACTGCTTTTCTTTAGTAATAATGGTAAGGTATACCCTCTTAAAGTATATGAAATACCTGAAGCTGGACGTCAGGCTAAAGGAACAGCCATTATTAATCTATTGCCTCTGGAAAGTGGAGAGCATATTACTTCTGTTTTTCCCCTTATGGAATACGGTGGAAAGGATCATATCATTCTGGCTACAAAAAGGGGTATTACTAAGAGGACTCAGCTTAGAGAATATGCTGCAGCGAGGAAGTCCGGACTCATAGCGATCCATCTCGTTCCGGGAGATGAACTCATTTCTGTGAAGCATATAAGCGGCGATGAAAACCGGGACCAGGATGATAATACGGATCTTAATGAAAACGTTCATGTCATGCTCGTTACTGCCAGTGGGCTGCTGATTCGTTTTCCTGCGGAACAACTGCGGTCTTTGGGCCGCACCGCCAGGGGAGTGAAAGGTATCTCTCTCTCTAAGGGCGATGAGGTGATAGGCATGAATATTGTTTCCAGTGAAAATATTCCTCTTCTTTTTGTTACAGAGAAGGGATTTGCCAAGAGAACAAAAGTGGAAGAGTTTCGCCCCCAGAACCGGGGAGGCAAAGGTGTAATGGCCATTAAGCCAAACAAGCGCAATGGGGAACTGGTCAGTTTTATTCCTGTGCATAAAAAAGAAGAGATTATCACAGTAACAGCCCGCGGTCTGATTATCCGGGCAAAGATATCACAGGTTCCCATTCAGGGACGTTATGCAGGCGGTGTTAGATTAATACGCCTTTCGCCTGAGGACAAAGTGGTAAATATTGCAGTGGTGACCAGGGAATAAGGAGATAACAAAGGAGAAAGCTAATGGCTCAGTCACGGGCAAACTCAAACTCCCTGGCTATTACTATTGTGTTGCTGTTTTCCATAGTTGCAATTTTTATTATTCAGATTGGACTGCAGGATAGAGCGATAGCTCCGGAAATTTCCAAAGGAGCCGATCTCGCTGTCATTGGAGGGACCACTGCCGCATTGCTGGCCGCGCTGGAAGCAGCAGAACACGGCGCGCAGGTTGTTCTATTCCTCAATGGCCAGGAACCGGGAGAAGACACATCGTTTCTGGTAAAAGGAGGCCTGGCTGCACCTCTTGCTTCGCCACAGAACGAACTGGAAATAGGATTCACCTCTGAAAGATTGGCAGAAATGATCAGTGAGCATGGAGGAGCGATCAACGATCCTCTTTTGCTTAATGCTTTCAGGGATTCTTCCAGCAGCCTTTTCTTATGGGCCAATGAATTTGAAGATCTTTCTTTTGATTTTCTCCCAGACCCGGAATCAAAGCCATATTTTCACCTGGCCAATCTTCACGCTGACTTGCTTTTTAGAAAACAGTTGATAGAACGTATAAACAAATCCCCCATTGTTGTAATAGATGAACTGCGAGTTGAAGATATTCTTCTTTCCCCGAACGGTGATGTTCAGGCCTTACTCCTTGAAAACGATCAAAGTGAAAAAATTACCTATTATTTCCGTGCTGTAATCCTCGCTGATGGAGGTTATAGTGGGGATATCCACTTTTGGCAGGACTACCTTCCCCCTGAAAACCTTTTTGTACTGCGTCCTGGTCAAAAAGGTTATGGCCTTCGGCTTGCCTATAGTCTGGGAGCTGATATTGTTCAAATGGGGTTTTTTCAGAAAAGGCCCCTCCTATACGAACCTGTCAGCAAAGAGAGTGCCCTGCTGCCGCTTATGCCCTGGCAGGATACTTTCTTGGTAAACACTAACGGCCAAATATTAACCTGGGCTGAATCTTCACCAAGGGATGTCTTAACTTTTATTCACCAAACCCCACCAGGCAGTACGTATATTTTGGCCCCTGAAGAAAGGGCGCTGTCTTATATTTCGTTTTTTTCATGCTTTGAAGAGTTGGATGATCTGCTTGAGGTTTACCCCTTGGACGATCTTCTTCGCATTCCGGGTCTAAGGATGCAAGCTTCTTACTATCTCGCTCCTATAAGTGCCGCTCTGGAATATACATTAGGTGGTATCTCCATAACACCTCAGGGAGAGGTAAAAGAAGACGGAAAAGTTATTAAGGGCCTCTACGCTGCCGGAGAGATTGTTGGGGGTCTTCACGGTGAAGCCCTGCTTCCCGGCATGGCCCTCAGCGAAACTTTTTTTACTGCCAAAACGGCCGGCCAATTCGCTGCAGAATACGCCCAGCGCTGATCGACCAGGCCACCTTACTAACCGGGAACATTTCCCCATACCTTAAACAAACTACCTCTATTCCCAAACTATAATCTTTATAGTATAATAGAATCCCAAACTATAATCTTTAGAGATAGACGCGGATCAGGAAGCAGAAGAACCGTCCCCGTGCTTCCCCATACCTTAAACAAACTACCTATATTCCCATAAAGGAGGCGTTAAAATATGGAAAGAAAAAAAGTCGGTATTACCGATACAACCTTAAGGGATGCGCATCAGTCATTGATGGCAACCCGTATGCGTACTGAAGATATGCTCCCCATATTACCAAAAATCGATGCAGTCGGCTATCATTCAGTGGAAATGTGGGGTGGCGCCACATTTGATACATGCATGCGCTTTCTGGATGAAGACCCGTGGGAAAGGCTGAGTCGCCTAAGGGAGATACTTAAAAATTCAAAACTTCAAATGCTCTTGCGCGGGCAAAATCTGGTTGGCTATCGTCATTATTCCGATGATGTGGTGGAAGCTTTTGTGAGGCTTGCTGTAAAAAACGGTATTGATATTATCCGTATTTTTGACGCTCTCAATGATATCCGCAATATTGAGACGGCCTTAAAGGCCACCAAAAAAGCCGGCGCTCATGCTCAGGCAACAATAGCCTACACCATAAGCCCGCTGCACAGCATTGATCACTTTGTAGGTTTGGCTTCTGAGCTAGAAAAAATGGGTGCTGATTCCGTTTGTATTAAAGATATGGCTGGACTTATTTCCCCTTATGATGCTTTTGAACTGGTGGAGAAAATGAAAAAAACCATAGAAATCCCTGTCCAGTTGCACTGTCATTTTACAAGCGGCATGGCAGACATGGCTTACATGAAAGCTATTGAAGCGGGCTGTGATGTAGTTGATACCGCCATTTCTTCCCTTTCTTTAGGCTCATCCCAGCCCGCAACAGAGAGCATCGTTGCAGCTTTCAAAGGCACGCCCTTTGACATGGAGCTGGACATTGAGCTTATTGGCCAGGTAGGGGAGTATTTCAAGAAAATCCGCTCAAATTATGATATTCCCCTTGAAGTGATTATGGGTGTGGATACGGATGTACTAAATTACCAGATTCCCGGGGGGATGATTTCAAACCTTACTTCCCAGCTGGCCGGGCAGAATGCTTCCCATCGTCTGGGAGAAGTGCTTAAAGAAGTGCCCCGTGTAAGGGCAGAACTGGGTTACCCTCCACTCGTAACTCCATCCAGCCAGATTGTTGGCACCCAGGCAGTGATGAATGTCATTACAGGCGAACGCTACAAGATTGTCCTTACTGAAGTGAAAAATTACCTTAAAGGTCTCTACGGGAAACCTCCCGGTGAACTGGACCCTGACCTGGTTAAAAAGGTATTAGTGGATGAAAAGCCTTTCCAGGGAAGACCTGCTGATTTACTGGAACCACAGTTGGAAAAAACACGGGAAGAAATGAAAAATCAAATTCAAAAAGAGGAGGATCTTCTCTCCTATATTATTTTTCCCCAGGTAGCAATGACTTTTTTTAAGGGGAGAGCATCTCAAGGGATGGCTGCCACAAAAGAAGGTGTTTCAGGGCAGGCCCCGGCTGAAAACAGAAGCAGCGAAAATCAGGAAAACAGGGAAGCTCAACTCGCAGAACTTTTCACGGTGGATGAAACACTTGTATTATGTGACGTTCAGGGATATTTTGCTTATCCTGCCGCCTAAGGCCGCTACGGGCTGTTTAAGCCGCTTAAGTCCGAGAGATAGTTGTTGACAAAAAAAAATAGTGCATATATAATAAAAAACAATTAATTTTTATTTCGTGACGACTTGAAGTATATATGAATAAAGCTATGACAGGGATATAGGGAGGCATCCTTTTCCTGCAGAGAGCCGGCGATGCTGGGAACCGGTGGAAAGCTGCCTTTTGGTCACCCTGGAGTTTTTCCCCGAAAGCAGGCCATCCAGTTGGGTTGGTTTGCTGAGTAAGGGTAGACGGTAAGCCCGTTAAAGAAGAGGAATTGACACTTAAAGTGGCCCTTTTTTCATGGGCAAAAAGGGTGGTACCGCGGAGATAACTCCTTCGTCCCTTGCAAAGGATGAAGGGGTTTTTTTATAGACGAGAGGAGGTGAAGGTCTGGTTTACCGGCTTGCTTGGGAGATCAGACTTAGGATGGGCATTCAGATTTATATTGATGGTTCATATTATTCAAAGGAAAACGCGAAGATTTCTGTTTTTGACCATGGATTTCTCTATGGTGATGGGGTATTTGAAGGCATCCGGGCATACAACGGCCGAATTTTTAAACTAAGGGAACATACCGAAAGGCTTTACGAATCTGCCCGGCATATCCTGCTCCAGATCCCCCTTTCTATGGAAGAGCTGGAAGACGCCACGCTTGATGCAGTACGAAAAAATAACCTGCGCGATGCCTACATCAGGACTGTTGTCTCCCGCGGTGTGGGGGACCTGGGTTTAGATCCCCAAAAATGTTCCCGCGCTACAGTCGTAATCATTGCAGATAAAATATCTCTTTATCCGCAGGAGTATTATGACCAGGGTCTGGAGGTTACTACGGCTGTTACACGTCAGCGGAACGCCAACTCCATGGAACCACGCATTAAATCTCTGAACTATTTGAATAATATACTCGTTAAGACGGAGGCTACACATGCCGGTGTCATGGAAGCAATCGTGCTAAACGACCAGGGTTATGTTGTGGAAGGTTCAGGTTGCAATGTTTTTATTGTTACTAAAAACGGAGAACTAATAACCCCACCTTCTTATTTGGGGATTTTGGAAGGTATTACTCGCAATACTGTTATTGAGCTGGCAAGAGAAATTGGCCTTACTGTTAAAGAGAATCCTTTTACCCGGCATGACCTCTATATTGCCAGGGAATGTTTTTTAACGGGGACGGCAGCCGAACTTATTCCTGTTACCTCCATTGATAAGCGTATTGTGGCGGAAGGGACCCCGGGACCCGTTACCAAAAACCTTCAGGAAAAATTTCATCATTATACACAGAATAATGGTACTCCCGTATACCCAGGGGAGTAACAATAAGGAGGAAGAGTGACAGATGCGAAGTGATATAGTTAAAAAAGGAGTGGATAAGGCGCCGCATCGCTCTCTTTTTTACGCGATGGGTTACCTTCCCTCTGAACTGGAAAAGCCCCTCATCGGAGTTGTAAATTCAGCTAATGAGATCATACCGGGGCACATTCACCTCGATAAGATTGGGGCTGCCGTAAAAGCCGGGGTCTATTCGGCCGGTGGTGTACCTGTGGAATTTTCAACGATTGGGATTTGTGACGGGATCGCCATGGGGCACCTGGGCATGAAGTATTCGTTGGCCAGCAGGGAACTTATTGCAGATTGTGTTGAGGTGATGGTAATGGCTCACGGATTCGATGCTCTCGTTTTTATTCCTAATTGTGATAAGATTATTCCCGGCATGCTCATGGCTGCTGCCCGCCTGGATCTCCCCTCTATCTTCATATCTGGTGGGCCTATGATGGCCGGGGAATTTCAGGGACGCGCCGTCGATCTGAGCAATGTTTTTGAAGCTGTGGGAGCTGTGAAAGCCGGGCGCCTTGAAGAGTCCGAACTTGCTGAATTGGAATTGTCTGCCTGCCCCGGATGCGGCTCCTGCGCCGGAATGTTTACTGCGAACTCTATGAACTGCATGACGGAAGCCCTTGGTATGGGTCTTCCCGGAAATGGCACAGTGCCCGCGGTAGCGGCCCGTCGATTGAGAATGGCCAAGGAAGCAGGAATGAAAGTGATGGAACTTCTTGAAAAAGATATTCGGCCTTCCACAATCATGAATGAGCAGGCCTTCCGTAATGCTCTGGCGGTGGATATGGCCCTCGGATGTTCCACCAATACTGTTTTACACCTTCCGGCTATTGCCAATGAACGGGATATTGAGCTGGATCTAAATGAAATCAATGTTATCAGCGGCAAGACGCCGCAATTGTGTCTATTGAGTCCTGCAGGTCCGGATCATATCGAAGATCTTCACAGGGCAGGCGGTATTGGGGCCGTCATGAAAGAACTTGCTGACCATAACCTTATTGATACAGAACTTCTTACTGTAACCGGAGAGAAGATCAGCGCTAATCTTGCTTCAGCTAAGGCGCCCGACGGCAAGGTAATCCGCCATATAAGTGATCCCTACCGTCCTGAAGGAGGGCTGGCCATCCTATTCGGGAATCTGGCTCCCGGTGGATCGGTTGTCAAGCAGGGTGCAGTGGCCCCGGAAATGCAGCACAGAACGTTGAAAGCCCGGGTATTTAACAGTGAAGAGGCGGCTGTGGAAGCCATACTTCAGGGAAGGATCGCGGCAGGAGATGTTGTTGTGATCTGTTTTGAGGGCCCCAAAGGAGGTCCCGGGATGAGGGAGATGCTCACTGCTACTTCTGCAGTGGCAGGTATGGGGCTGGACAAAGACGTTGCCCTGATCACTGATGGACGTTTTTCCGGTGCTACCAGGGGCGCTGCCATTGGGCATATCTCACCGGAGGCCATGGAAAAAGGTCTAATAGCCATTATTGAGGACGGAGATAAGATTGAAATAGATATCCCCGGACGGCGTTTGGATCTGCTTATTTCAGAGGATGAAAAGAAGAAACGCTTTGAAAAATTGCTTCTTCCCGAACCTACCATAAAAAAAGGCTATCTTTTACGCTATGCCTCACAGGTTACATCTGCGGGGAAAGGCGCAGTTCTGGAAATTTCCCGTAAAGGGGATGAAAATAAATGAAGTTAACAGGTGCCCAGATGGTTCTGGCCTGCCTGGAAGAAGAAAATGTGGATATTATTTTTGGTTATCCAGGTGGAGCTGTCTTAACGCTTTACGATGAGATTTTTAAAAAAGGCATAAAGCATATTTTAACCCGCCACGAACAGGGGGCAGTGCATGCTGCTGATGGTTACGCCAGAGCATCGGGAAAGACTGGTGTTGTTTTTGCCACCTCAGGCCCGGGTGCTACCAACTTGGTTACGGGTATTGCCACAGCTTATATGGATTCAATTCCCCTTGTTGCCATTACGGGCCAGGTAGCCAAACCTTTCATTGGGACGGATGCTTTCCAGGAGGCCGATATCACCGGTATTACTATGCCTATTACGAAGCATAACTATCTTGTCAGAGATATTAATGAGCTGCCTATGATCCTGAAGGAAGCTTTTCATATTGCCGGGACCGGGCGCAAAGGACCTGTCCTGATTGATATTCCCAAGGATCTTCAGGTGGAAGAAGCTGACTTTGTATATCCTCATAAAGTTGAAATATCCACCTATAAGCCAACCTATGAAGGACACCCAGGCCAGATTGCCAAGGCTTCATCTGTGATTAGAAAAGCAAAGAGGCCCCTCCTCTATGCCGGCGGTGGAGTAATAAGCTCGGCAGCCCATGAAGAACTGCTGGAGTTATCAAGGAGGGCTTCTATCCCTGTAACAACTACCCTGACGGGCATGGGAGGTGTTCCAGGTGATTATGAGCTATTTCTCGGTATGCCGGGAATGCATGGCACCTATGCTGCAAATAACGCCATTAATGAATCGGACCTGCTCATAGCTGTGGGTGCCCGCTTTGATGATCGTGTCACAGGGAAGCTTAACACCTTTGCTCCCCAGGCGCAAATTATCCATATAGATATTGACCCGGCAGAGATAGGCAAAAACATTAAGACCCATCTTCCTATCGTAGGGGATGTAAAAAACGTTCTTAAAGAGATGCTAAAGCGTGTAAAGCCCGGTGAGACAGAGCAGTGGTGTGAAAAAGTGCTCGCCTGGAAAAAGGACTACCCCCTTCGTTACAGGCAGCAGGCTGGAGATTGCCTTAAGCCCCAGTATGTAATTGAAGAACTCTATCGCAGGACAAAGGGTGAGGCCATTATAACTACAGATGTAGGCCAACACCAGATGTGGGCGGCGCAGTATTACCGTTTTAACAATCCCCGTACTTTGATCTCTTCGGGTGGTCTTGGAACCATGGGCTTTGGTTTCCCTGCAGCCATGGGGGCCCAGATGGCTTTTCCTGAAAAACTTGTGATCTGTATTGCAGGTGATGGAAGTATTCAGATGAATTCCCAGGAACTGGCAACTGCTGTCTGTTATAATATTCCCGTCAAAATTGCCATTATTAATAATCAGTATCTTGGGATGGTCAGGCAGTGGCAGAAATTTTTCTACGACGGTCGCTATTCCCAGAGCTGTCTGGCCGGAAGCCCGGATTTTGTCAGGCTGGCGGAGGCCTATGGAGCCAGTGGATTTCGTGCTAAAAGTCCGGAGGATGTGGGAGCTGTCATAGAAAACGCTTTGAATACACCGGGTCCCGTAGTCATGGATTTTCAGGTGGATCCCGAAGAGAACGTACTGCCCATGGTGGCCCCTAATACTTCTATTGTAGAGATGATTGGGGGTGAAGAAAGGTGAAAAGGATTTTAGCCATTCTTGTGGAAGATCGTCCCGGGGTGTTGACGAGAGTTTCAGGCCTCTTCAGCCGAAGGGGATATAACATCCAAAATATTGCCGTTGGCCGGACAATGGAGCCCGGTATTTCTAGGATGACAGTTTCCGTGGAAGCGGATCCAGTTACTGTGGAGCAAATTGTTAAACAGCTTAATAAACTGGTGAATGTCCTAAAAGTAAGTGACCTGACGGATGAAGCTTCTGTCGCCCGCGAGCTAATGCTAGTCAAGGTAAAGGCAGAACCGGGCAGGCGCAGTGATATCCAGCAGATGTCAGCCACCTTTCGCGCCAAAATTATTGATATTTCCCCTGACTCCATGATTATTGAAGTAACGGGGGACGACCAGAAGCTGCAGGCTTTCCTGATGATGATGCAGGAGTTTGGGATTAAAGAGATAGCCTCCACCGGTAAAATATCTCTCCTGAGAGGGAGCAAAATTACCAGAGATGTGCGCGTCTGATATTACATGGAATGCTCAACTTGAAAAATCAGGTGTGTCGCCATACAACTTGAAAAATGAGGTGTGTCGCCTTACCCAGCAAACTTCAGGCAGAACCTGGAGCGAATGTCAATACCCAAGAGACATGGGGACACGGCGAATTCATGAACCCATATATTTCCATAGCGTTTTAGAGAAGATTTACATAAAAATGAATATAAGGAAGCTGAAGTAAATTTACTGTTGTCTTTTTACACTTTCAGCCCTGTTTTTAGTTCTACTACTCATTTC
>JAUSPO010000183.1 GCA_030656575.1 Bacillota bacterium | reverse complement strand
AAAGCTTAAGCACGAGCTTGAAGTTCTCAGGGGACTGCTATACAACACAAAGTAAGCTGTTCGAGTACATGTACTCGAACAAAAAATACCGTAGTTTCGGGGCTTCCAGCCCCGCGACCACGAGTTTTAGCTAGGAGGTGATTTTATGAATACTTGGAGAGTAATGTTTGTGAAATTTGCCATGACCTTGATTATCTCTATCATTGCCTTTTCGTTTATTAACGTAAACCCTGCAGGATGGGTCTTTTTGTTGCCTTAACTGCTACTGTTGTAAACTATTTAATTGGAGACTTATATGTATTACCCCGTTTCGGTAATTCAATAGCTTCGGTCGGAGATGGTGTCCTCGGCATTGTTGTTGCCTATATTTTAGGATTGATGACAAGAGCGTTTAATCCAACAATGGGGTCACTTCTGTTTTTTGGTATTCTCATTGCTGTAGGTGAAATGTTCTTCCACCCCTATCTTCTGCGAGCAAATAAAGTTGCTCCCGGTGGCCCCGAGCAAGAGCACGAGCACCAGCCTGAGCCCGAACATCATGGGGATCAATAAGAAAAGAATCTAATGTTTTCAAAAAAAGGGTTTACCAAAAGATAATTGGTAGAACCTTTTTTTTAAGCGCAGCAATATAAATGAGTAACTGTATAACTTTTTGGAACAACGACATAATAAAAAAAAATGAAGGAGGTTTATGAATGTTTAATCCATTTGAACAAAAACCGATGCCAATAAACGATAGCATTATGGACTGGAAAAATATGTACCCTAAACCTTATTCCAAAAAAGATGTGGATCCTTATACAAAGGTACGTATCATTCTCATGAATGGTATTGAAGTGGAAGCGGCCATTTTCTCCCATCAGTTTCACCGCAACTGCACTGACAACAATCTGCGGCGTGAATTGGCTATGGCCCGACGTATTGAGCAGCAGCAGCAGAAGCATATCAACTGGCTCAAACCCATTGATGAAACGCAGATTGAAACAACTATCGGGTATGAACATGTGGCCGTGGATTTAACCGCCTGGCTGGCCCAGAATGAGCCCGACGCTTATGTAAAGGAATCATTGGATTTTGCCCTTTTGGAGGATTTCGACCATCTTTACCGTTTCTCCAACTTGCTAAGTATGGACCAGGACATTCCCTCAGATAAATTAGTAAAAAGCTATGTGGAAATCACTCCTGGGCGGCCCACCATCGCTGAACACCGTCATCCCAATGAGGCAGTCAGAAGATATGTTGATTTTAAGACAGCAGATGTTCGCACCAAACTAAATACCTTGATTATTACCGCAGCGGAACAACAAACTATGAATTTTTACATGAATATAGGTAACACATATCTCAATGATCTGGGCCGCAAGCTTTACATGGAAATTGGGATGATTGAGGAAGAGCATGTGAGCCAATACGGATCATTGCTTGATCCAAACGCGACCTGGCTTGAAAACCTTTTGCTGCACGAGTATACGGAGTGCTATCTCTATTACTCTTTCTATGAGGATGAGTTGGATAAAAACGTGAAATCGATCTGGGAAATGCACCTTAATCAGGAAATCGCTCACCTGCATAAGGCTGCTGAACTCCTGTCCCATTATGAGAACAAGCAGTGGGAGCAGGTTATTCCCGGCGGAACATTCCCCAAACTGCTTCAGTTCCATGATACGCGGGATTATGTACGTAAAATTCTCGGTGAGCAGACAGAACTGACCTTAGATAAAGAAAACGTGTGTAATGTCCACGACCTGCCAGAGAATCATACATTTTTCATGTATCAGGATAAGATAAACCATGACGTCAATTCTGTTGCCAGCCATAAGGTAATTGAGCGGCATCAGAAGATGAAGAAGGGTGAGGATTATCGTGCAGAGGTTAAACCACATCCGGTAGAGTCATTAAGAAACCGCACAGTTGACAATACCACGATAGCAAGAACAAGAGCTAAAGAATTATCCAAAGTGTAAATAAAACAAATAAAGATGCCTGTCGCTACAAAAAAAGGGTTTTACCAAAAGTATTTTGGTAAAGCCTTTTTTCGTGCACCTATTTCCTAAGATAGTATCTTTAGATATTAAATTACTTCCTAATTCTTGACAATTCTAAAAATGCATACTATGATATATAAAAGCCATGCAGGAAAGATAGGGGTATTATGTATGAACATATTAAACACCAGTTTTCAGGACAATCTGAATCAATTAATTACGTTTCTGGAGAGTGATTCAGACATTCTTTTGGCATACCTTTTTGGCTCGCAAGCCAACGAGGTGACGGGTCCACTTAGTGATATTGATATCGCTCTTTTACTAAGAACTGTTGCTAAAAAAGACCTGTTTTCTAAAAGACTAAGTCTTTTAAGTGAATTTACAAAGATTTTTGCCAGAGATGATATTGATTTAGTCATTTTAAATAAAGCTCCTATAGTTCTTAAATACAACATCTTGAAAGATTGCAAACCATTATACATTCATGATCAAGAACTGCATTATGGATGTATACAGAAAACGATTTCTGAATACCTGGATTTTAAGCCGGTAATAGAATACCATTATCTGGCTTTGCAAGAAAGAATTGAGGAAAATCAGTATGCAAATTAACCATGATATTATCATGACACGTTTAAAAAGACTGGAAAATTGTATTATTAAATTAAAAAAAATTGCTCAGGCAAACAGCAAACAAGAGTTTATTAAAAATGATGATTTACAAGATATAGCAGAGCGAAATCTACAGTTAGCAGCCCAATGCTGTATTGATATAGGAAATCATATTATTTCAAAACAGAAGATTTCTTTCCCTGAAGGGTATGCCGATATTTTTAGCAAATTGTATGAAGCCGGAATCATCGATGAAGCAACTAAGCAAAAAATGTCTAACATAGCCGGCTTTCGTAACATACTGGTACATGATTACTTAAAAGTAAGCTATGAAATTGTCTATGATAACTTACAGGATTTAGATGTTTTCATTAACTTTGCCAGGCAAATCAACAATTTTATCACTAATAATTGAAATTACAATGAGTAAAAAAATCTAGATACTTAACAGAATTTTAAGCGCTCCCTTACGGCGGGCATGATTAAAAGCTTCCACACCTTGAATCAGGGGATAAACTGCTTCCACCATACCGGAAAGGTCAAGGTTATGACGCTCCATCAAGGCCAAAGTCGAGGCGAAAGGGCCGCATCGGGATCCCACAACCCGAATTTCCCTGACCACAATTGGGCTAAGGTCTATATTATACTTGCCAGCCACAGTGGTCTTCAGAACAATGGTTCCGCCGGACCGAACCAGTTTGATGGCCGTTTCCAGGCCGCTGACACTACCGGTGCAATCCAATACCACATCCGCTGGGCCAGTGAAGTCATCCAATATTGCTGTGCGGAGGCCCATTGAGGATGCTAGGGACAACTTGTCCGCATGTTTGCCAACAACAGTAACATTGCAGCCGGTGGTCGAGAGTACTTTGGCTGAAAGCAGCCCCAATTTACCATCTCCCAATACCACCACAGTGTGGACTGGCCGAATGTGAACCTGTTCAGCCACGCGCATACCAGCCGCCAGGGGTTCAATCAACACTGCTTCCATGTCGCTCAGTTCAGCAGGAACCACGTGCAGATTCTGGCGGGGCAATGCGATAAATTCGGCGAAAGCCCCGTCGCGCTCATTAATGCCGATTGTTGTCCTGTCCAAACAGAGACTGGTCTCATCACACCTACAGTGCCAACACTTTCCGCAAAAGACTGTGATTGAGCCGACAACCCTTTTCCCAGTAAGTTCACCCAGGGGATCAGATTCTACTACTCCTACAAATTCATGGCCTAAAATTCCGGAAAACTCCCTGTAACCCGCCAGAACTTCAAGGTCTGTGTTGCAGATTCCCGCCATTGTTACCCTAATCAAAGCCTCCTGGGGACCAGGAACAGGTTTGGGTACATCTGCCAACCTGACCTGCCCATCGCCGCATAATAAAGCTTTCAAGCAATCCCTCCCTAAATTGTAAGCCTCCCATCTGTAGATAATTATAAACATAAGCGAATGATATAGATACTCCAATCAATATTTTTTTTCAAGAGTAGCTGCTGCGTCGAATACTATAGGCAATATTTTCTTCCATGAAGGGTTTATAGAAAAATGTGACGAAATTAAATAAATACAATATGAGGAAACCAACTTTATGATTGATAAATCCGGCAAGACATGCGAAACTCAAATAGGGAGAGCGGCAGAATGAAAATGGTTGTTACAGAAAAGCCCAGTGTAGCCAGGGACATAGCTAGCGTTATCGGGGCAGACAAAAAAGAGTTTGGTTATTATTCCGGCAATGGATATTTAGTTTCATGGTGTGTAGGACACCTTATTGAAAGTGCTATGCCCGATGAATATAATCCTAAATATAAGAAATGGAGCCTGGATACGCTGCCTTTCATACCGGAGACATGGAGAACGGTTGTGGCAGACAGAACAAAAACCCAATACAAAATACTGGAAACACTTATCAAAAGTGAGAAAGTAAAAGAGCTTATCTGTGCCACAGATGCCGGTCGTGAAGGAGAGCTTATATTTAGGCTTGTCTATGATAAAACAGGTACTAATAAACCTTTTAAAAGGCTTTGGATAAGCTCGATGGAAACAGAAGCAATTAAGAATGGTTTTAATACTCTCAAAGACGGCAAAGAGTATGAAAACCTATATCAGGCTGCAGTATCCCGAATGAATGCCGATTTTTTAGTTGGTATCAACGCTACTCGCTTATATAGTTGTGTCTATAAAAAGAAGCTCAATATTGGGCGTGTTCAATCGCCAACTATTAACATCATCGTAAAAAGGCAGCGTGAGATCGAAAACTTTAAATCAGTACCATATTTCACTATCACAGCCGACTGCGTCGGCTTTAAGGCTTATACAAGAGCAGACGATAAAGAGGCAGCAGAGAGCATTTTAGAGCGCTGCAATAATAAAAAGGCCTGTGTTACAAAGATTGAAAAGAAAGACAAAACAGAAATTGCAGCAGCACTGTTTGACCTTACGACTTTGCAGCGTGAAGCAAATAAGCTGCTTGGATATTCAGCTAAACAGACATTAGATCTAGCACAGAGCCTTTATGAAGCAAAGCTCATAACCTATCCACGAACTGATAGCCGATATCTAACTGACGACATGGAAAGCTCTACAACAGCTCTTATCTTTAATCTTTTAAAATCAAAACTCCTTGATGCTAAGACACTAAACAGTTATGACACTTCAAAATCAAAGATTCAAAAAGTCGTAAATAATAAAAAAGTAACCGACCACCATGCCATCATACCAACAAAAAAAGTATTACAGGCAGACCTTGCTAAGCTGCCAATGGCAGGGCGTAACATACTGACTTTAATTATCTACAGATTATTGACCGCTGTTTACGCAGCAAACAAATATAAACACACAAAGCTAACGGTTGACATAGAAGGTGTAGAATTCACAGCAACCGGCAATCAAACAATAGACCTTGGCTTTAAGGAGTTCCAAAATTACCTAATAGAGATAATCAAAGCAAAGCCCGAAAAGGAAGAAAAGGATGATCCTGAAAATGAAAGCATTCCACCCGGCATTATAGAGGGGCAGATCATTGATGACGTAAAAGTCACATCACAAGAGAAAAAGACAAAACCACTGCCCCCATATACAGAAGCCACATTACTCGCTGCCATGGAAAATGCCGGTAAGTTTATCGAGGATGAAGAACTTAAAAAAGCCATCAAAGAGGGTGGCTTAGGAACCCCGGCGACCAGGGCCGGTATCATAGAACGCATTATAAAAACAGGATTCATCGAAAGGAAAGGCAAGAAGCTCCTGGCAACACAGCAAGCTTACATATTAATGGATCTGCTGCCAGATAAACTTAAAGAACCTGAAATGACAGCAGAATGGGAAAAACAGCTTGATGAAATCAAAAAAGGGCAGCTTAACAGCGCTACATTTATGGCTGACATCAAAGCATTTGTAAGAGATATTGTAGAAAGCACCATCAAGGGATCTAACTCCGAAAAAAACACAGGCACCTTCAATTCAAGAAAAGTAGTACTCGGAAAATGCCCACGCTGCGGTCAAAATATAATTGAGCTGCCAAAGTCTTATGCATGTTCAAGTGGCAGAGACGGCTGCGGCTTTGTAATATGGAAAGAAGATAGATTTTTCAAAGATAAGAAAAAAGAGCTCACAAAACAGCAGGTATCTGAATTGCTAAAAGAAGGCAAAGTAAAAATAACCGGTCTGTATTCACCAAGGAAAGACACCACCTATGATGCAACAGTAGTGCTTAATGACACCGGCAAATACGTAAATTTCAAATTAGAGTTTTAAACACCAGTGGGCGGTGAAAAAATGTGCGGTCGCTTCTCTTTATATAATATTTTAGGCATAAAAGCGTTGTTTAACCTTTATATACCCGACTGGTTAAAGCCTCGCTATAATATTGCTCCCTCCCAGGAAATTCTGGCTATAATTAACAATGGGGGCTACCAAGCCGTCCAATACAAGTGGGGGTTAATTCCCTTTTGGTCCAAAGATATGGTTCCTGGTATGATCAATGCCAGGGCAGAGACGGTGGACATAAAACCAAGCTTCAAACAAAGCCTGAAAAGCAGAAGATGCCTGATTCCTGCTGATGGCTTTTATGAGTGGAAAAAAGAAGGAACCAGGAAGAGGTCCTACAGAATTAACCTAAAAAACGGCGATGTATTTGCTTTTGCCGGTTTGTGGGATACATGGACTTCCCCAAAAGGTGCAGAAGAAGCCTGGCTCGATGCAGATACGGATATCCCCACCCTAAAGGGCATATTAAAGCCTTATCGGTCAGAATTAATGGAAAGCTATGAAGTGTCAACAATAGTAAATAATTTCCGGAATGATAACCCGGAAGTTCTAAAGCCTGTGTAGGTTTACCCTAAAAAAATAAGGATACGTTTGTATCAGTGTAATAAGAGAGGAAGAGACAGTTGGACCCACAAAACCGCAAGCTACAGCAAAGGATAGCCCGCCGCAAGGATAAAGTTCAGCGGATGATAAAGGAGCAGGAGGCCCGCCTTGCTGCACTCGATTCCGCAATTTTTCTACGCCAGAAAGATTACCAAAATGCTGTGAGTATAGTGCGGAAAAAACTATACCGTTTAGAACAGGAGTTGTCTGCCCTGGAAGCTGGTAACCTTCCCGGGGCATGGGCATAGTGATAAAAATAGGTTTGGCTCCTATTTATAGTGCCAACGGCTGATTCTTATACAATAGGTCTGCCGGGAAAGCGGAGGTGAAATCATTCCTCTCTTAACCCCATGCCGGTTCTTTTGCGAAAAGAAACAGTATAATAACCTATGTTAAATATGTATATGTATGTATGAACAAGCCAAAGGAGTGAGTGAGGATCATGGAAAACTTATATTCACCGGAGGAAATTTCAAAGATACTTAAAATTAAAGAACATACGGTAACGGAATATTTACGAAATGGATCTCTTAGAGGACACAAAATAGGTACCAGTTGGAAAATTTCTGAGAGCGATCTTGAGGAGTTTCTTGAAATGCAGGAAAACAGGACAGAGTAAAATTGAAGGCGAGGTGACGTGTGAAACTTACGGAAGGAAATGGTAGATGCTGACCTGCAAATGTTTGAAACACAATTTAGAAAAAACAAAATTAGAAATTTATTAAGAAAGGTGGTTGTAAAATGGTTGAGCAGGTTTTTAGTATGACTTTAGGCGATGAAAGAACTGTAGAAAAAGTGGTTCAAGATGAAAATCTGCATTATCTTCATATGGTTTTTAACAAGGATGAGGGTTTGCCTGAGCATTACTCAAATTCTACCGTATATATGACTGTTTTAAGAGGAAAGTTGTCAATTCAATTAGACGACCAGGAAATCCACGAGTATGATGCAGGCAACGTTCTAAAAATTCCCTTCAAAACAAAAATGAATGTGAGAAATTTGCACCAAGAAATATTGGAACTGATTGTGATAAAGGCACCTGCACCAAAAAATAAATGATATTACCATACAAATAAAGTAATAAGGTAAATCTAAAATACACATAAAAAAACACACTATAAAGCTTAGATAATTGGACCACGCAAATCAAACTTAAAGATTTAATTATATTTTAAAGTGAGTTGATTAGATAATGAAGAAAACTCGTGATTGGTTCTTTGCAGGTCTAGTTGCCGGAGCAATTGGTGGTGCTGGAATATTACTATTAAATTTTATATTGCTGGTGTTAGGTATTGAACATGGCACAAATATTGGGAAGCAATGGGGGGCCTTTTCTATAATAAAGAATTACTAAAAACCTGGTCTGCCCAACTTCACGGTATGATTGACGCTATTGGTGTGTCTGCTGCGAATGGAGTATTGTTGAGTGCTACCCTTAGTTGTGACAGGAAGAGACTATCTTTACATAAAAAGTGTGGCATTGAGTGCATCAGGTGCTTATTTTCTTTTTCTAGTAGTTTATCCTCAAACAGGACTGGGTAAAGATTCATTGATTGTACCTTGGGTGGCTTTATTTGGACATACTGTTTCTAACGGATTGTTAACGGGTTATATACTGAACAGAATTTGTTCCTTCAACAATAACTTATTCTTGACTAGTTAACATATATTCTTCTATACACAGGAAAAGTTATGGGTCTTGAAAGCACTCTCTTTCGGAATTCAGCTTTCGTATATTTAGATAATTCCATACAAATACTATGACTATTACAAATACAAGGAGGTGTAACATGGACGCACAGCGAGCTCAGGAAATTACCAATTCCCCGATTATGGTAAACGTAACCTACAACGGAAGCCCTGTTTATATTGAACATGTAGATCGAGAAAAGCAAATAGCTACCGTATTGTCACCGCTCACGAATTCTGACGGCGGAATTCTCACCGACAATGGCGTTGCAGCTTGAACGACAACCTGCAAGCATGGTGAGAATTCAGCCGTCACTCGTTTTTAGTTAAAATACTAGCCTTAAGCAATAATACCTCTT
>JAUSPO010000172.1 GCA_030656575.1 Bacillota bacterium | reverse complement strand
AAGTGTAAAAAGACAACAGTAAATTTACTTCAGCTTCCTTATATTCATTTTTATGTAAATCTTCTCTAAAACGCTATGGAAATATATGGGTTCATGAATTCGCCGTGCCTTCATCCCCTTCATCCCACGATTGAAACCGTGGGCTTTCGGCTACGTTTCTGTAATCAAATATGTTATGACTCTTAATTGATGGCTTAACACGTTTGTTAAGCAAGTTTAAAACTGCAAAAGACAAGAAGCTTCTTCTTAAAATGAATACTTCTGAAGTGAAGAACCGTAAGTAAGCAAAAATAGAAGAAAATGACAGAAAGTTGGGATATAGGGCCTGTCCAAACCAACTGGGACAGGGGATCGGGTTGTTTGACCGGAACAGATCTGACTTTGAAGATAATATGTGTTAGCTTTGACAGGTTTTTATTCGTATATTATAATATTTGCATAGAGATTCATTTGTAGTGGAGGTAAGCGTATGGCTATGTTAACTGAATTTATTAATGCAGCAATGGAAGAAGCAAAATATAAAATTCTTGAAGATGGAACATTCTTTGGAGAAATTGAAAATTGCCCGGGTGTCTGGTCAAACGAGTCTACTCTAGAAACGTGTCGAGCAGTATTGCAGGAAGTATTAGAAGAATGGTTATTAATGAAGATAAGGGATGGAGATTCCCTGCCATTAATTAGAAGTATTGATTTAAACGTAATAGTGAAAGAAACATGAAATCCATTTCAAGGCGCGATCTTATTAAAAGGCTACGGGAGTTTGGTTTTAAAGGCCCATTTTCTGGTGGCAAGCACTCATTTATGGAAAAAGCTTCCTTAAAGCTTCGTATTCCTAACCCGCATGGAAACGATATTGGAGTTAGCCTTATCAAAGAAATTTTAAGACAGGCAGGGATTTTAGAAGAAGAATGGGAAGAAAACTGACATCCGTCCTGCTCATCCGATTGTGGGATAAGGAACCTGTCCCTTAATCCCATGAACCACCACTCCTGGATGCTAAGCCGGAAATAATCACGCTGCTGTCCAGGAATACCTTAATCTGTTTCATATTCATGGTTTCCTTCTCTTAGTTCCTCTAAAAGCTCCTTTATGTTAATATCCTCTTTTTGTATTTCTTCATAAACGGAAGAAGCGAGTTCTTTAACCAGCATTTTTTCCGGAGTGGCGATAATTGCCCTGCCTGCCTGAAACACTTCAAGAATTGAATTTTCTTTAATTCCCAGTCGTTCCCTCATGTAAGCTGGAATGGTAAATTGTCCTTTACCCCAAACTCGCACTTTCTTGGCTGCGGATGGGTTTACTCGACGTCGGACGGGTTTTGACTCAGACATTCAGATATTCCACCTTTCAGACTTTTATCTTTATTTTACTTGTAATTGTAAAAGCCATTTTATGCAAGAGACTGTGGGATTTATGAAGTATAAGAATTAATGACCGGGAATAAATACTAATAGTGTACTGGTTACTTCTTGCTGCAGGATAAAGGGCAGGAGCCATAGAAATTATATAGAAATATTTGTCGAGAAAAGGGGAGAGGAAGTTTTAATGAAGCAAAGAGCTGTGCAGGGGTTGGCATTTTTTCTTATCATATTTGTGGTAATAGTTATTTCACTAAAGGGGGATGCTGCACAACATGCGGCGGCAGGATCTTCGGATGCAGATGGGCTGACGGTATTTCAACAGGCGCCTTTTACCCTGGATGGCCTTACTTTTGTCCCAGTGCGGGAACTGGCTGGACATCTTGGCATTACGCTTAGATGGGATTCAGAAAATAATCTGTTGATCCTTGATGACGGACAGGCTTCGTTCGGCTTTAAGACGCTGCCTGATAAGCCAGGCTTTGGTGTGTTTATCCCCGAGCCCAATTATCATACTTCCAATGGAGTAATAACGGAACCGGAAACATGGCCATACCGCTTGGATAACGACCGTATTTTCCTTCCTCTTCGCCATATGGCTCAATTTTTTAACTGGAAAATAACCTGGCTGCCTGAGCAGAAGAATGTATTGCTGACCGCAAATCAATCAAAAGGAAAGCCATTATCCATGCGTTTTAAGGTGGAAAATTCTTATTCAAGGCAGTTATGGCCGCCACCGAAGCGGATTGCGTATCTGACTTTTGACGACGGACCGGGCGAAAAGGTGACTCCCCAGATCCTTGATATTCTCAGGGATGAAAATATTAAGGCCACCTTCTTTGTAGTAGGGGAACGTGTTCAGCGTTACCAGGAAATACTGCTGCGTATTTACGAAGAGGGACACGCCATTGGCAATCATACATATTCTCATCAGCCTGCTGTTCTCTTTAGCGGTGTGGGTCCATTCATGGAGGAAATCCGTAACGCCGAGGAGACTATCTTTGGTGTAATCGGTGAACGTCCGAAAATATTTCGTATGCCTTATGGGACCAGTTTTCCTCAATGGCCTGCTTATAAGGGTATGCTTGAAAGAAACGGCTTCCGCCACATAAGCTGGAATGTAAATAGTTTTGACGCATCCCGTAAAAACGTTTCTGCAGAGCAGATTCTGGATGAAGTCATGAAGCAGGTTCCCGGAAAAAATGAGGTTATAATTCTTTTTCACGATCTTGGCTCCCAAACCATAGTAGACGCCCTGCCGGACATTATTCGTTTTTTACAGTGGCAGGGTTATCATTTCATGCCCATAAAGTAAAGAATAGTTGAGGAAGGGGTGACAGGGGGAGGGGGTACTTGACAACACTTCAGTGACAGGTGATAGGCTGGGTCATGGGATAGGGGGACAGGTTGTCCCAAAGTATTCTTTTTTCAGGAGGGTTATTTTGGCAGGGAAAATGTTTAACCGTGAAGTTATTTGCGCGCGTGGACTGAGAAAAAAATATGGTGATAAGGAAGTCGTGAGGGGGATTAACCTCTCTGTTTCCAAGGGAGAATGCTTTGGCATTTTAGGCCCCAATGGTGCGGGTAAGACGACTATTGTGAAAATGATATTCGGGCTATCACCCCCTACTTCCGGAACGCTTCTTGTATTAGGAATGAATGTTAATGGAAACCAGCGGGAAATAAAGAAGCATTTGGGCGTAGTAAGCCAGGAAGATCATCTGGACTCTGATCTTAACGTTGGAGAGAACCTGGAGGTCTTTGCCCGATATTATGGCATGCGCCCGGCGGAGTCCCGGCCGTATGTGAAGCAGCTGCTGGAGCTAATGGGCCTTTCTGATCGTTACAGGTCGAAAATCCATGAGCTTTCCGGCGGTATGAGAAGACGCCTTTCCATTGCCCGAAGCCTGATCAACAACCCGGATCTTCTGATTCTGGATGAGCCAACCACAGGCCTGGATCCCCATGCCCGGCGCCTGGTCTGGCAGATGCTGCGAAGCATCAAGGAAAAGCAGATTACCATGCTCCTCACAACGCACTACCTGGAAGAAGCCTCTATCCTCTGCGACAGGCTTGTGATCATGGATGATGGCATTATCCTGGATGAAGGGAACCCCCGTTTCCTGGTGAAGAAGCACGCAGGGGAAGAGGTGTTGGAATTGGGGCTGAGGGAGAAGCCAGAATTCTGGCAGAATGAAATTTCAGCACGCTTTGGGGATATGCAAAAAGGTAGCCTGCTGCTGGGAGATTCCCTATATTTTTATCTCAATGGGGATGGAAAGGTCCTGCTGAATGAAATTAACAGCCTCGCCACGCCTGTCAGTTATCATCTATTGCGCCCGTCGAACCTGGAAGATGTCTTTTTAAAGCTAACCGGAAAGAAGTTGGAGACAGAATCATGATTGGGAAAACAAGCTTTCTTTATAAGTATAGGCCGGAGCTCTCCATGCTTTTTTGGGAAGTTTTCAGGCGGAATATGATCGTATTCAATAAGTATTGGTTTTCTAATATTATGTTCAATTTTTTGGAGCCGCTGCTTTACCTCTTAGCCTTGGGGATAGGGCTGGGATTGTATATTCCCGAGATTGAGGGCTTGAGCTACCTGGAATTTATTTCTCCGGGGATTCTGGCCTCATCTGCCATGTGGGCTACCTCTTTTGAATGCACATACAACAGCTTCATCCGCCTGCAGGTGCAGAAGACCTACCATGCCATTGTGTCCACTCCTGTAAGTCTGGATGAAATCGTGATGGGTGATATTGCTTTTGGCGCTTTTAAAAGCATGTTTTACGGCAGTATCTTTCTTGTTGTCCTTTTTTTTCTCGGGTATATATCTTCTCCCCTGGCTCTGCTGGTGCCAGTTGTTCTGATTCTCTCCGGGGTGGTTTTTGCCCAGCTCTCCATGATCTGGACGAGCGTTGCCCCTAATATGGAGCTATTTTCCTATTACTTTACCTTATTTATTACACCCATGTTCCTTTTTTCGGGTATCTTTTTCCCTATTGAAAACATGCCCATTTTTGTCCAGCGCCTGGCCTGGTTTACCCCGTTATTTCATTCGGTGCAGATCTGCCGTGGGTTGATTACCGGTCAGTTTGATCCTCTTCTCTGGGCCAATCTCCTGGTTCTAATTCTGTTTGCCGCTATCCTGTTTTTCCCGCCGTTAATCTTAATGCGCCGCCGCCTTATAAAGTAGAATGAGTAATTAAGTAAATAAGTTGGGGGTCAGGCACCGGCACCTTTCTTCACTTATTATTCCTGTGTTTGATTGACTACTGCTGTGTTTGGTTGTATGATGGCAGAGGAGGTGATCTTGTGGAAAAATTGTTGACAGCCCAGGAATTAGCAGAGATTCTGAGTTTATCGGTGGATACTATCTGGAGGTATACACGACAAAAAAAGATTCCCGTAGTGGAACTGGGAGAAAAGCAATACCGATATGAAAAAGAGGCAGTGTTAGCTGCTCTGGCAATGGGAGACCTATCTGTTAAAGAAGAGCGCTCCGAATACTCTAAGCAGGACGGATATACCTACGAGGATTACTTGAAGATTCCGGAAGAACCGGGCTATCGGTTTGAGATATTGAAAGGATATCTGGTAAAAGAACCGACTCCTACGGTGCATCACCAACGAGTATCCCGAGAGCTGGGTCGTCAGTTGATGACTTTCTTTGATGGTTTTGATTCTGAAGGCGAACTCTTTTTTGCTCCTTTGGATGTTACTTTAACAAACAGCAATGTGCTGCAGCCTGATATATTGTTTGTGTACGGAACCAAAAAGGAAATTTTGCGCAGGGAACGTATTGACGGTGTGTGTGATTTGGTGGTGGAGATTATGTCGCCAACAAATCGACGTAAAGATCGCCTGCGTAAGATGGAGATATATCGAAAGGCAGGGATTCCTCACTACTGGCTTGTAGATCCTGAGGAAAACACCTTAGAAGCTTTTATACTCAGGGATGGAAGTTATACCCTTGTGGCCGCGGGTGGCCCTGGCGATGAATTAACTCATCCCGAATTTCCGGGGTTGGACTTGGATTTGGATAGGATATTTCGTAGGCCTGTGTCTGAGTGAAGGGGACAGGTTCCTTTTTCCAGGAAAGAATGAGGAAGGCTTTTTTTCTTTTGGGGTAAATGGTATAATTTCATAAAACAGGGATTTATGTTAATTCAGTACTGCCGGGAATTGGAGGGAGAATGTTTTGAAATATGTTGTTATATTAGGGGATGGGATGCCTGATTATCCTCTGGAGAAGCTTGGGGGGAAAACGCCGCTTGAGTATGCGCGTACTCCCAATATGGATAGACTGGCCAAATGCGGGGAAATGGGCACAGTGAAGAGTGTGCCGCAGGGGATGCCTGCTGGAAGCGATGTGGCCAACCTCTCGGTGATGGGCTACGACCCGGCGATATATTATACGGGACGCTCGCCGATCGAAGCTGTGGCTATGGGGGTGGAGATGGCGGATGATGATCTGGCCTTTCGCTGCAACCTGGTGACCCTTTCTGATGAGGAAGCTTATAAAAGCAAAAGCATGCTTGATTACAGCTCCGGTGAAATAAGCACTACTGAAGCACAGGAGATTATGAATGCAGTAGGTAAAAAGCTGGGCAGCGAAATACATAATTTTTATCCCGGTGTAAGCTACAGGCATCTTTTGGTATGGAGGAGCGGGCCTGTACCTGAAGGCTTTAAGATGACACCGCCCCATGATATTTCTGGTAAAGTAATTACTGAATATCTGCCGCGGGGGGAAAACAGCGGTTTGCTGCTGGAGTTCATGGAAAAGAGCAATGCCTTTCTGCCGGAGCACACGGTCAACAGGGAGCGGCTGGCCCGGGGTCTGAAGCCGGCCAATAGCATCTGGCTGTGGGGTGAAGGCAGGAAACCCCGTCTGAACAGCTTCAGGGAAAAATATGGACTGGAGGGGGTGGTTATCTCTGCTGTGGATCTTATCAAAGGTCTTGGGATTCTATCAGGGCTGGAAGCTGTAGATCTTCCAGGTGCCACGGGAACCATAACGACCGACTTCAGGGGAAAAGCGCAGAGAGCTTTAAAAGAACTGCACAATGGCAACGATTTCATCTTTGTTCACGTGGAAGCTCCAGATGAGGCGGGGCATCAGGGGGATATTGAAACTAAAATAAAGGCTATCGAGGAGATTGACGAGAAAGTAGTGGGGGAAATTCTCCGCGGCCTGGAAGATTTCCCTGAATACAGGCTCATGGTTTTATCGGATCATCCTACTCCGCTGAGTCTGCGTACCCACACGGCGGAGCCTGTGCCTTTCTGTATCTATAAAAAAGGAGCCCCTTTGAAAAACCCGCAGGGACAGTACAGCGAGAGCTTTGCCGCCAAAGGCATTTACATAGAAAAAGGTCACGAATTAATGGACTATTTCCTCGGTCAATAAGGGAGAGGTTTTTATGGGTTTGCGCCTAATCATTGGGAGAGCTGGTACGGGCAAGAGCGAACTCTGTCTGCGGGAGATCGCTGAGAATCTTAAAGAAAGGCCTGATGGTTCTCCCCTTATCTATATAGTGCCCGAGCAGGCAACATTTCAGGCAGAGTATGCCCTGAATACTTCATACGGTTTACAGGGGACGATCCGTGCCCAGGTGCTGAGTTTTCGTCGCCTGGCCTGGAAAGTGATGCAGGAGTCGGGGGGAGGAAAGCGCCTCTTTATTGATGATACAGGAAAAGGCATGGTTCTGCGCAAGGTGTTGGAAAAGCGCAAGGGGGATCTTAAAGTATTCAGGCACGCCGGGGAACAGGCCGGGGTGCTGGAGAACCTGATAGAGATCTTCAACGAGCTGAAAAGATCCTGTATCCCGGTTTCCCAGTTCAGGGAGACCTTTCACAAACGCCTGAACGCAGGGGAAAACCTGCCCTCTTTATTTAAGGAAAAAATGAATGACCTCATCCTTATCCTGGAAGGAATCATAGGAGAACTGGGTGAGAACTACCTGGATGCGGAAGATTACCTGGATCTGCTAACCCTGCAAATGCCGGGGTCTTCTTTTTTAAAGGGAGCCGAAGTCTGGGTGGATGGTTTTTACGGTTTTACAAACCAGGAATACAATGTGCTGGAGGGGCTTCTCAGGCGCTGCCCCCGAGTTACCGTAACTGCTTGTCTGGATAGGGACAGGCCTCCTGAGGAAAAACTGGATGAGTTGGATCCCTTTTACCCGGTGGCAGTCACCTGCCGTAAAGTGCAACATAGAGCAGAAGCATGCCTTCTCCCGGTGGAGAAGGTTACCATGGAAGGTGAACAGACCTGGGACGGAGGGACAGGTCCTTTGTCCCAAGCGGGAGGGGAACAGGCAAGTTGGGACAAGGAACCTGTCCCCCTGTCCCAGGATTTGGTGTATTTGGAGAGGAATTTGCAGAGATATCCTGTGAAACCTTACGGGGGGGAGATGAGGTCGCTGAGCCTTGCGGCGGCACCCAACCGGCGCTGCGAGGTGGAATCCATGGCCAGGGAAATGATCCGTCGGGTGCGGGATGAGGGTTTTCGCTGGCGGGATATGGCTGTTATTGTGAACGACCTGGGTGATTACGGGGATACTGTATCCACTGTTTTCGCCGATTATAATATACCAATTTTTCTGGACCAGAAGCGAACTGTTATGCACCATCCCCTGGTGGAATTTATCCGCTCGGCCATGAAAGTGGTAAATCGCAACTGGCGGTATGATGCTGTTTTCCGCTGTATCAAGACAGAGTTTCCTTTGCCCCGTTTCAAAGACGGGGAAGATGTAAAAAAGTGGCGGGAGAGGGCAGACAGGTTGGAAAATTATGTCCTGGCCTTCGGCATACAGGGTACCCCCTGGCTCTGGGATAAGCCCTGGGAATACCGGGAAAGAGATAGCCTGGAGGATGATGGAGAAACCGGTGAGCGTATTTCTGAGGGTGAAGATACTTATCTGAAGATGATCAATGAAACGCGGTGGGAGTTGAGCGGGCCTCTTGTCCGTTTCCAGGAACAGTTCAGGAAGGCTGTTACTGTGAGGGAGAAAACTTCGGCGCTCTATGGGCTGATGGAAGATGTGAATGCCTGGGAGCGTCTGGAATACTGGAGCAAAAAGGCCATGGATCTGGGTAACCCTGAAAAGGCCCGGGAACACCTGCAGGTCTATAAGGGAATTATTGAGCTTATGGATCAGGTGGTGGAGATCATGGGTGAGGAGAAGATTTCTTCGGCATTATTTGCCCGTATTGTTGAGTCCGGATTGGAGGCGCTGAGGCTGAGCCTTGTTCCACCCTCTCTGGACCAGGTTCTTATTGGTAATATGGAGCGGAGTCGGTCGGGACATGTGAAGCTGGTTTATCTCCTGGGGGTAAACGACGGCGTGCTGCCATCACGTCCGCGAGAGGACGGGATCCTTTCCGAAGAAGAGCGGGAAGCTATGAGCGGTTGGGGGCTGGAGCTGGCCCCGGGGAGCAGGCGCAGGCTTTTTGACGAGCAATATCTTATCTATATGGCACTGACGCGCGCATCTGAAGGCCTGCGGATAAGCTACCCGCTGGCTGACGAGGAGGGGAGGTCGTTGGTGCCGTCACTTCTTCTTGCGCATCTAAAAGAAATCTTTCCTTCACTGCGGGAGGACTTTGTATCGGCTGAACCTGAAAACCCGAACCTTATTTGCGACAGTGAATTTGGAAGTGATTTCAGCGGCACCGATGTGACATACAAAACATCCTCTTGTCATGAGCATGGTTTGAGTGAGAGCTGTAAGGATGGCGACAATGAGAACCATGATGGTAGTAATAATACTGTCAATGAAGTAGGAGATGCCGCGGGGGAGAATGTCAAAGGGAATGTCGGGGAGAATGCCGCGGGGGATGGTGCCGATGCCGGGCTGCTCTCATACCTGGCCCATCCGCGCCGGACACTCTCACATCTTGCGGTGCAGCTCAGCCGCTGGAAGAAAGGGGCGGAGATTCACACCCTCTGGTGGGAAGTATATAATTGGTATTCCAGAGAGGCGTCCTGGCGGGAACAGGCTGGGCGTCTCTTGGGCGGGATCTTTTACGAGAACAGGGAGAACCCCCTTAGTGTGGAAACGAGCATGAAGGTCTACGGCAAACATCTGAGGGCAAGTGTCTCCCGGCTGGAAAGGTTTCGGGCATGCCCATTTTCACATTTTATTTCACACGGCCTGCGGCTTAAAGAGCGGCAGACATACAAACTGGAGTCGCCCGATATCGGGAGGTTCTTCCATGCTGCTCTGCGAAACTTTGCTGTCTCCCTGCAGGGAAAAGGACTGGAGTGGGGGGGGCTCAGTCGGGATGAATGCCTGAAGCTGGCGGCAGAAGAGGTGGAACGGCTTGTACCAAGGCTGCAGAAGGAGATCCTGCTCAGTTCCGGACGGTATCGCTATCTTGCAGAAAAGCTTAGCGATACGGTGGGCCGTGCTGTGGTTGTCCTGGGTGAACATGCGTCCCGCAGCAGTTTTAGACCGGTGGGGTTGGAGATTTCCTTTGGACGGGGCGGTACCCTGCCGGAGCAGAGTTTTGAACTGGAAAACGACGTCAGGGTGGAGCTTGCCGGGCGCATCGACCGGGTGGATCTGGCATACGATGATCAAGGCAGGGCTTTCCTGCGTGTTATAGATTACAAGTCAGGTCGCAATCAGCTGAAGCTGCCGGAAATATTTTACGGACTCTCTCTGCAGATGCTCACATACCTGGATATTGTCCTTACCCATGCCCTGCAGTGGCTGGGGGAGGAGGCTCTTCCTGCCGGGGTGCTCTACTTTCGTGTGCACACTCCAATGATCAATACAAGCGGGCCTTTACCCCCTGATAAAATAGAGCAGGAGATCCGCAAATGCTACAAGATGAACGGTCTGGTCCTTGAAGACCCCGAAGTGGTCCAGCTGATGGATAATCTTCTGGAGTCGGGATATTCAGAAATTATTCCCGTTGGTCTCTCCAAGGATAAAATATTCTACAAGAACTCTTCCACGTTGACGGAGGAGCGCTTTAATCTTCTACGCAGGCACATACACCACCTCATTAAAGCCACGACTCAGAATATGGCCAGCGGGCAGGTAGATATTCTGCCCTACCGCCTGGGGAAAAAGAAAGCCTGTACATACTGCCCCTATAAAGGGGTCTGTCAGTTTGACACGGCACTGGAGGGGAATAATTTCCGGATTTTGAGGAACGAGGAGAAAGAGCTTATCTGGCAGAACCTGGAGAAAGGCCCGGATGGGGGGAATGAAAAATGAACACTTGGACGGATGAACAATGGCGGGCGATCAGCTGCCGGGGAAAAAACACCCTCATAACAGCCGGCGCAGGTTCCGGTAAGACCCGTGTGCTGGTGGAGCGTGTTCTGCAGCGCATTACAGAAAAGGATAACCCGGTGGAAATTGATAAACTCCTGGTCGTTACTTTTACAAATGCTGCTGCTTCAGAGATGAAGCAGAGAATCGGCGCAGCCCTGGAGAACGCTTTGAAAGAAAATCCCCGGCATACTCACCTGAGACGTCAGCTCCTGCTTTTAAACAGGGCTGCGATCAGCACTGTGCATTCATTCTGCATGGACGTGATCCGGCGCTACTATTATCTGCGTGACCTGGACCCTTCATTTCGCATTCTTGACGAGACAGAGGCAGATCTCATGCGGCAGGAAATATTGGAAGAGATACTGGAAGAGTATTATGAAAAAGAGGAAGTGGAGAGCCCCTTTTACCGCCTTGTTGATATTTACAGCAGCGACCAGGGTGATAATGCCCTGCAGGAGCTGGTGCAGCGGCTTTATGATTTTTCCCGGAGCAACCTGCAGCCGGAAGCATGGCTGGGTGAAAAAGCCGCTGCATTTATCATAGACGGTGAGAATGAGCTGGCCTGCACTCCCTGGGCAATAAGTCTCCTGCAGGACTGCCGCATGGAACTGGAAGGGATGCTGGAGCGCCTGTATGATGCGCTGGAGATTGCATCCGGCCCTGATGGACCAGAACCTTACATCCAAAACCTTGAGGAAGATATTAATACTCTCACAGCTGCGCGGGATGCTTCTGAAAACTCCTGGGGAGAACTCTTTGATGCCATGCAGAGTCCTGCCTTCAGCCGTTTAAAGGCGTGCAGGGGTGACAGGTATGATCAGGATCTAAAAGATAGGGCCGTCCAGATACGGGATGGCTGTAAGAAAGACTTTAAAGGGCTTAAAGAGGCTCTATTCCAGAGGCCTCTTCGGGAGCAGGGGGAAGAGCTGAAAAAACTTGCCCCCCTGCTGCTCACGCTGACGCAAATTCTCCAGGCTTTTGAGGAGCGCTATCGCCAGGCCAAAGAGGAGAAGGGGGCAGCAGATTTTTCCGACCTTGAACATTATGCCCTGCAGATATTGAGCAGCCCTGAATCAACTGGAGAGACAGTCCTTCCATCTGTTGCGGCTCTGGAGTATCGGGAAAAGTTCGCGGAGGTGTTCGTGGACGAGTACCAGGATATTAATTTAGTACAGGAAGCAATTATTAAGCTGGTTTCTTCACCGGAGCCGGGGGGAAACCTCTTTATGGTGGGGGATGTGAAGCAGAGCATCTACCGTTTCCGTCTGGCTGAGCCGGAGCTGTTTCTGCAGAAATACAGGGGTTACAACTCAGGCCTCATCCCTGGTGAATGTATCGCCTTAACCAATAACTTTCGCAGCAGGCGGGAAGTCCTGGCGGGTGTGAATTTTCTTTTCTGCCAGATTATGGACGAACCTGTTGGTGAAATAGAATATGACGGGGATGCACGGCTCCTTTACGGGGCGTCCTATCCCACCATGTTCTCTGAAGGGGGAGAAAATCCTTTTGCTGTTGATGTCCTGCTCATTGACCGTTCGGGCAGCAGTGCCAATAACGGGGATGATGAAGATGCGTTAGGGGAGGCTGAAGATATCCCGCACGGTGAAGGGGAAGAGGAAGAATCGAGGCAGGCTGAGGCAGAGGAAGATTGGGAAAAGGCAGGCCTTGAGGGGCGTCTCATTGCCCGAAAGATAAGAGAACTGATGGGTAAAGAAGGCGGACAGCCCTTTTCCCTCTATGATAAGAAAGCAAAGAAGGAGCGGCCGGTCACTTACAGAGATATTGTCATTCTGCTGCGCACCGCACAGAACTGGGTAAGCCCGATCATGGAAGAGCTGCGCCAGGCCGGTATTCCAGCGTATGCAGAACTGGGAACGGGATATTTTGAAGCAGTGGAAGTGGAAGTGATGCTTTCACTTCTGAAGATTGTGGACAACCCCTACCAGGATATACCGCTGGCAGGGGTGCTGCGCTCTCCATTGGTGAGTTTGGATGCCGTAGAAATGGCTCATATCCGCACGGCAGCACCGGGAAAAAACTATTATGATGCCTTGCAGGAGTACTGCCGTCTGCCTGAGGATGAAGAGTTTTCTTCCGGGGAGAAGGGGTCTTCCCTCCGTGAGAGGCTGAAGTTGTTTCTTGATCAGCTCACGGCTTGGCAGGACGAGGCGCGGCAGGGCTCCCTGGCGGATCTGATCTGGCGGATTTACAGCGACAGCGGGTATTTCGATTTAGTAGGAAGCATGCCTGGAGGAAGCCAGCGCCAGGCTAATCTAAGGGCTCTATACGACAGGGCCAGGCAGTATGAGTCCACGTCTTTCCGGGGTTTGTTCCGCTTTTTACGTTTCATTGAGAAACTTAAGGATCGGGGAGGGGATCTGGGGGCGGCACGGGCTCTGGGGGAACAGGAAGATGTAGTGCGCATCATGACAGTGCATAAGAGCAAGGGGCTGGAGTTTCCCGTCGTTATTGCGGCTGGGCTCTCCAAGCAGTTTAATATGCAGGATCTGCGGCAGGGTTTCCTGCTGCATAAAGAGCTTGGTTTCGGTCCCAAGTATGTAGATACCAAGTTACGCATTACCTATCCAACACTTCCCTGGATGGCCCTTAAGAAGCGGATCAGGCGTGAACTATTGGCAGAGGAGATGCGCATACTCTATGTCGCCCTCACCAGGGCAGAAGAAAAGCTTATCCTGGTAGGGACGGTAAAAAATATTGCCGCAGAAGTACAGAAATGGCAAAAGGCCGTCCGGGGGCAGGAACAGTTTCTTGCACCTGGGCACCGTTTTGGGGCCTTGAGTTACCTGGACTGGATTGGGCCTGCCCTGCTGCGCCATTTTCAGTGCCGCAGCTTACGGGAAATGCTCGAAGAACCAGGCAGTGTATCATGCCTGGCGGAAGAGGAGCCTTCTTCCTGGAGCTTGAGTGTTATCTCATCCCGCGATGTCATTAATGCTGGCTTGGAAACATCAGCGGCGCAGGAGACAGAAGTGGGAAGCCTCTGGGAGCAGGTATCTGCTTTGGCACCGGTGCCCACGAGTGGAGCATTTATCGAAGAGGTGGAGCGACGCCTTTCCTGGCGCTATTCCCACGAGCCGGCGGAAACACATTTTGCCAAGCTTTCCGTTTCGGAGTTGAAGAAGCTTCACGCGGCTGGACTCTCCGGTGATGATTCCAGAGAAGCCCCCTGGTTTTCATTTCTTCCTTCGGTGGGCCCGCGTCCGCAGTTTCTGGGGGAAAAAAGCCTCAGCGCCGCAGAGAGGGGATCGGCCTACCATGCAGTGATGCAGCACCTGAACCTGGAAAAGGAAGGTCCCATTAACTTCGAAAATGTCCTGCGGCAGATGGAAGAAATGGTTATAAGGGGACAGCTCACGAAGCAGGAGAAAGAAGCAGTGGACCCGGAAGCCACAGCTGCCTTTTTTGAGACGCCGATGGGGCTGAGGATGCTGAGGGCAGAGGATGTAAGGCGTGAGGTTCCCTTCAGCATGGTCCTTCCCGCGTCGGAAGTCTACTTCGGGAAACAAATGGAAGAGCTTGTCCTCGTCCAGGGAGTGATCGACTGCCTGGTACGGGAAGAGGATGGGTTTGTGATCATTGATTACAAGACAGACCGGACAGCAGGGATAGAGGCTGAAGAACTGGTCGAACGTTACCGCCTGCAGATAGAGCTTTATTCCCGGGCTGTTGAAATGATTCTGAAGGAAAAGGTAAAGGAAAAGTACCTCTATTTCTTTCACAACCGGCAGCTGCTGGAGGTTAAAAACTGATTTTGGAGGTGTAATTGGGAATCTCACCGATGTCTTAGCAGGGTTGTGTCCCTTACTTTGCGATTATTTTTAATGGGTTATGGATCACAACATACGGAAAAATATGATATAATAATGAATACTACATAGTTTTAAGGGGGGAATTTTTCCATGCGTTATGAAGGCGCTGTTTATCGTCCTCCCAGCGAGGCCGGCAGCCTGATTTTACAAACTACTATAGGTTGTTCTCACAACCAGTGTATCTTTTGTGTTTCCTTTATGGATAAAAAATTCCGTGAACGGGAAATGAATGATATAATTGCGGATATTGCGGAAGCGTCTACACAGATAAGAGGAGTAACCCGAGTTTTTCTGGCTGATGGAAATGCCATGGTTATGGATACTTCCAAATTGCTGGAAATACTATCAGAACTTTATGAAGCTTTTCCAATGCTTGAGCGCGTAGGTGTCTATGCCACTCCTCAGGATATGTTAGAAAAGTCCGCTGAAGACCTGGCCAAACTGAAAGAGGCGGGTCTCAGTATCGTTTACCTGGGAGTGGAGTCGGGGAACGAGGAGATCCTGAAATGGATTAAAAAGGGCGCTACACGCGCAGAGGTGATTGAGGCGGGCAAGAAGTGCAAAGAGGCCGAGATTACTCTTTCTGTTACCGTAATCAATGGTCTTGGCGGAAGGGAGAAGATGGCAGAACACGCTTACGATACGGCCACGCTCTTAAATGAGATTGACCCTGACTATATTGGCCTGCTTACGATGATGGTCTGCCAGGGCACGCCGTTGGCCAGACAGGTTGACAAAGGCTTGTTCCAGGTTCCTGACCCCCTGGAGATACTTCACGAAATTGAGATGATGATCAAGCCCCTGGAGCTGACCAACTGTGTTTTTCGCTGCAACCATGCATCTAATTATCTCCCCCTGAAGGGAACTCTTCCCCGGGATAAGGAGAAACTGCTGAAAACCCTAAGCACAGTGCACAAAAGCGGAGATAAGAGCAACCTGCGCCCGGAATATCTGCGGGGACTCTAACTGAAAAGAGAACAGACACGGGGACGGTTCTTTTGTCTGCCTAGCATCATGTCTGTTCGAAAAGACAGAAGAACCGTCCCCATGTCTTTTTCAAAAGACAGAAGAACCCTCCCCGTGTCTGGGTATTTTTTATATATTTTCGAATGTAGACACGCACTAAATCCCTTTCATTCCCATATACTTATACAGTGACTCTATAAGGTGGGGTGAAAGGGATGTTTACTGTACTGGCGACTGTGGCCCTTGTGCTCAAAGGTATCTTGCTACTGGTTTCATATATTACCAATGATTCTTTTCCTCAGCCCCTGACGACAAAAGAGGAAAAGAAATATCTGAAACTGTTGAGCAATGGCGATGAGGATGCCAGGCAGGTCCTCATTGAACGTAATTTACGCCTGGTTGCTCATGTAGTAAAGAAATTTGAAAGTTTGCCAGAGGATAAAGAGGATCTTATCTCGATCGGGACAATCGGATTAATTAAGGCGATCAACACTTTTGACAGCACCAAAGGCGCGCGGCTGGCAACATATGCAGCCAAATGCGTGGAAAATGAAATACTGATGCACATCAGGGCCAGAAAAAAGAACAGGCAAGAAGTATCCATTCATGAACCAATTGGGGTTGATAAGGATGGAAACGAGATCTGTCTGGAGGATATTTTGGGCAGCAGCCCAGAGGGAGTGCTCGACGAGGTCGAATTGATCCTGCTGAATGAAAAGCTGAAGAGAGTCATAAAAAAATTACAAGCCCGGGAACGCAAGGTGTTAATTATGCGCTATGGGCTTGAAGGAAAAAAACGTTATACTCAGAAGGACGTGGCCGGCGAACTCGGCATCTCCCGGTCTTATGTTTCCAGGATAGAGAAAAAAATACTTTTCAAGATTGCCGAAGAGTTTGAACTGGAAGGTTACCGGCAGTGAAAAACTCCACCTATGCTTAATAAGTTTTGTCGGAAGCTTTTTAGAACCAGTTTCTTAACCAATATTTTTCAAAGGCCATCTTTCCCAAATAGGCCGGCCTGCTTGGACGATGCAGCGTTATAAAGGGCCTGGGCCTTCCATAGTAGTGAACTGAAGAATAACAGGCTCGACCGAACCCGGTTAGCATTATTCAAGCTCCCTTTGCAGTGAAGCGGAAACTTGGCTTCTTTCCCATAATCTTTGATGCAATATTTCTGGCAACCACTTCTGACTGGTAGTGAGCAAATATTCCTGCTTTCGGTGCCCAAACTCTCATAACTGGCAGACGAAGAGCTGTCGCGTCACCGATGGCATAGATCTGTTCATTTTTTGTTTGCATAGTATGAGGGTCTACTTCGATCCAGTTTCCTTCCGTGACAAGGCCTGTGTTTTCCATTACACCAGGCCCCCAATGGGACGGAACACCCAGAAAAAGATCTGCCTCTGCTGTAATACCCTGGTCTAGGTGCAATGTATTTGTGGAAGTATCCAGGGAGAGTACCTTGGCTTCTGTAGTTAAGCCGATCTGACGCTGCTTGAGCAAGTCACGTAATCTTTTTTGAACGGCAGGCCTGCCCAATGCTTCCGGTGAAGGCTCCGGTGTGATTACGGAAAGTTCTACATTTTCCCTGATACCCCGTTCGCGAAAATATGCGTCAAGGAGAAAGGTGATTTCGTAAGGGGCAGGAGGGTAGGTATAGGGAACACTGGAGATAAAAAAGACGATTTTACCCTTTTTGAACTCCTTCAAAGTATTTTGCAGACGGGATACATCATCAAAGTTATAGACATTATAGGCCCCATCCTTAAAACCGGGAACGGTTTCGGGGTGATGCTCCACTCCCGGGGAGACAATCAAAAAATCATAATCAATTATTCCTTTATCCGTCTGCACATTGCATTGTTCCGGATTAATGCTTTTTACTTCCGCTTGAATAAATTCGATGCCTTTTTTCTGAAGTATATCCAGTCTGCGGGTTATATTTTTTGGGTTTCGTTTGTTAACGATCGTCAAAGGATAAGAGCTCTGGTAGACATGGCTGTCTTTGCGGTCTACCAGGACAATCCTGTGTTTTTTATCAAGTGTCTTACTGAGCACATTTGCAGCCACAACGCCACCGATTCCGCCACCTAGGATTATTACCGCAGCCAAACACAACGCCTCCGTTAGTTAATAGTCATATAATTGTTTTATTTGTCCAAAAATAGCTTTTCCAGAGGATCTATTTCTATACATTATAAAATTTCATTGTTTCTGTCGAACATGCACTATTGCCTGGAAAATAATCATTTAGCATAAGTGGAATATTAATGTACAAGTCATGTGGCAATTTCATGCCTTGTCTAAAGCTGTATTTATCTGTATACTTGTAATGAGAAATATATTTTGCATAAGCGGGTTTGAAAATTCCCTTCTTTTTTTTGGAGACATCTTACACCTGTTCCGAAAAAAATATTATAATAATTCTTTTTGTGCAAACTAAAATAAAATAGAAAGATTTTCAGCCTGCAAAATTGTGAATAATAGCCAAATCCAACGGCTGTCGGTTTGGACCCTTAGAGGAGGTTAATAAATATGTGGAAGTACTTATGCCCGAAACAGTACGCGAAGAATATTCATCAGATAGATATAGTGAAACTAAAGGAAAAAGGTATTAAGGGGATAATAATGGATTTGGATAATACCCTGGTGTCCTGGAATGATAATACAGTGATTCCTGAAGTGGCAGATTGGATTGACCAGATCAAAGAGGCAGGTTTTAACGCCTGCATAGTGTCAAATAATAATTCCAGGAGGGGAGAGGTTTTATCGAAGAGCTTTGATCTCCCGGGTTTCTGGAAAGCTGTTAAACCCAGAAGGAGGGCATTTCGTAAGGCCCTGAAGATGATGAACCTTAAACCTTCACAGGTAGCCGTTGTTGGTGACCAGGTTTTTACGGATATACTGGGGGGGAACCGCCTCGGACTTTATACGATTCTGGTTCGTCCTTTAAACAAACGGGAGTTTGTGGGGACTTTGTTTGTACGCAAAGTTGAAAAGGTAATTCTCTACGGCTTAAGGCGCAAAGGATTACTAAAATAAAAGATAAAATTTAATTTTCGAAGATTACTTTCAGATTGATGACGCCTTGCGTATCGCTAAAGAAAGACATTTCTGATATGCCCATTCCTGAAAGGGATGGGTCTTCCTTTTTTATGTCGTCCAATGCTTTCCGAACAGACTGGAGCAAAGAAGGGACATTGCCGTCAATCTCACCTTGAATACAAAATTCCAAAACTTTTACCACCGCAATCTGATTAGCAGTTTGCATGCCGCATCTCCCCATTTTTACTAGTACTTCAGAATATGCTTCATCCTATATTATGTACAGTTATCCTTCAAAAAAGCATGACCTGTCCGAGCTGCATTGTATAATTCTACTCAAAATTCTATATGCGTATATATGTTCGTTTATTTAATTATAGTAAAGAAAAGGAAAAAGGTCAAGAAATAATTGAACTCATAAATAGCCAGTGTGAAGATGATGAAACAGTCCGTGCTTCACATTTAATTAGAGATAATAAAAAAGGATATTATTGCTATATTTTTATTAATTCGAAAGGTAATTGTCTTTTTATGTGGAAGTAATAGCTAATTTGTTCTGTAATTTCCTATGGGAAAAATAGGAAAGGTTAGGTTATGAAGTGGACTCAGCAGAATTGTTCTTTTTTCTTTTGGTGTTCTTTGCAGGGCTTGCGGCTGGAAGGTTTATAAATGTGCTGTTAGTTCCCGGCAGGGGAGGAAAGAGAGGATCTTTTTCTTTCCCTATTGTGGAAATTATTTCTGCAGGTATCTTTTTAAATTGTTTTTATTTTTTCGGTTTTTCGCCGCTATTTTTTAAATTTATTTTTATATTTTCACTGCTTCTACTTATTTCCTGCATTGATCTGAAAACGGGACTGATTCCCAACCGCATCACTCTTTTTCTTTTTCTATGGATATTTTTTTGGCAGCTTTTCTATCCTTATCTTTCGCCGGAATCGGCTGCACTGGGCTTTTTAGCAGGGGGCGGCCTCTTTTATCTCATTGCCCTATTAAGCAGGGGAGGCATGGGCGGCGGTGATGTGAAGCTTATGGCGGTATTGGGCCTTGCTGCAGGTTGGCCTTATATGCTCCTTGTTTTCCTGCTTTCTTTTGTGATGGGAGCAGTCGCAGGACTGGGACTACTTGTTTTTGGGAAGAAGACACGCAAGGATCCTCTTGCCTTTGCTCCTTATCTATCGCTTGCTTTGTGGTTTGCCACTTTCTGGGGCCTTAAGATCTGGCAGTGGTACATTTCATTTCTTTGAGGGGGAAGTCTTTTTTGTTCAGGTTCTGGAAACAAAAGCCCGAAAACCATCTTAACTTTTCGGACAATGGGAGAAGCAATACACTCCAGATGAGGAAGACCGTCTTATCTTCCGATGTTGAGGAACGAAACGGTGCATCCCAGGAAGCCTTAGAGGATGCTCCTATCGTGCAGATGGTGAATCTTTTGTTGCAGCAGGCAGTGAGCAGGGATGCCAGCGATATTCATCTTGAGCCGACCGAAAACGGCTTAAGGGTGCGTCTGCGCGTGGACGGGGCTCTGAGCGATTTTTCACCCTATTCTTCTGAAGTGATGCCTTTAATTATTTCCCGCCTGAAGATCATGGCGGGGATGGATATCGCGGAGCGAAGGCTCCCCCAGGATGGGAATATCCGTATTGATGTTCATTGCCGACCGCTTAATATTCGCCTTTCGACTTTGTCCACAATTTACGGAGAGAAAATGGTCCTGCGCCTTCTCAACCCTGATAAGATCATTATGCCCATTGACAATTTGGGATTTAGCGAGGAGAACAGGAAGCGCTATCTTAAATTCCTGGATAATTCATATGGTATGATTCTCGTTACGGGGCCAACTGGGTGTGGTAAAACAACGACTCTTTACTCAACTCTTAATCATGTCAATAACCCGGAGCAGAATATTATTACCGTTGAAGATCCGGTAGAATACAGGCTTGACAGGGTAAACCAGGTACAGATAAACCCTAAGATTAATTTAAACTTTGCAAGGGCTTTAAGGACAATACTACGACAGGATCCCAATGTGGTTATGGTTGGTGAGATCCGAGACGGCGAAACTGCCGAAATCGCCACAAGGGCAGCACTGACCGGTCACCTTGTCTTTTCAACCCTGCATACCAACGATGCTCCAAGGGCTGTTAGCCGTCTTCTGGACATGGGTGTGGAGAAATTTTTGCTTACATCATCTTTGGTTGGGGTGGTGGCTCAGCGTCTAATCCGACTCAACTGCAGCGAATGCAGCGAGCCGTATCTTCCTGAAAAAGAAGAACTGGCATTCTACCTCGAGGCAGGCGGGAATAACGAAAATCCTGCATTTACCAGGGGTAGAGGTTGTGAAAAGTGCAGCTTTAGTGGGTTCAGGGGCCGCACTGCTATCCATGAAGTCATGCCCGTGGATGGAGAGATGCGCAGGATTATTATGGAGTCCTGCGACTCGGAGGAAATCAGGCGATATGCCATATCGCAAGGTATGAAGTCTCTTCTACAGGACGGCCTGCAGAGGGCTTCTGAAGGGATAACGACCGTAAAGGAAGTAATGCAGGTGGCGTACACAGTCTTATAGATTAGGGAGGAAGCAGATCATGGAACACCCTGGCAGGAAACGGTTCAATGGGGAAGGAGAGGCAAAATCCCTTGGGAGACGGCTTGTCACATTCCTGAAAAAGCCTGTGAGGCTTCCTTTTATTAAATCTCGCCCTAAAACGAGGGATTTTATGATTTTTTCCCGCCAGTTTTCTGCCATGATTGGGGCTGGGATAGCTGTGCTTAGCAGTCTGGAGATCCTTGGAAAACAGGTGGAACATTCCGTCTTAAGGGAGAGGATCAGGGATGTGGCTCTTTTGGTTAGAAAAGGCCATTCTCTTGCCGATTCCTTTCGGGCACACGCTGATGTTTTTCCTTCCATTCTGATCAATATGGTGGAGACAGGCGAGGCTGGGGGTATTTTTAATACTGCAATGGAAAGGGTTGCCGCACACTTTGAAAGGCAGTACGACCTGGAGCAAAAAATCAAATCGGCGACCCTTTACCCAAAATTTATCATAGGTGTTGTTTTTCTCGTCATAATTTTTATGATTGTCTTTGTTCTTCCCCGTTTTGAGAGTGTCTTTGAAAACATGGGTGTGGTCATGCCAGCATTAACAAGAATGCTCATCGCATCTGGGGGGGTTCTACTATCATACTGGTACCTTATTATTCTCCTTGGCATTGTGTTTTTTCTTTCGCTCAAAGTGGCTTTGAAAACTGAAACGGGGTCTTTTTTTTATGACAGGCTGCGCCTCGATGCACCCTTGTTGGGGTCTTTATACAGAAAAATTATTATGGCTCGTTTTTGCCGAACACTGGGCACTTTGCTGGGCAGCGGTGTTAGCCTGATTTTATCTCTGGAACTCCTCAAAAAGACCTCTGAAAACCGCATTGTTGCAGGTGCGATCGAGAGGGCAAGCTTTAATATTTCGCGGGGTGAGTCTGTGGCGGATGCGCTGTCCCCTGGTGGGATTTTCCCGGCCATGGTTGTGGAAATGGCCAGTGTGGGAGAAGAAACGGGCAAGCTTGACAGCATGTTTTCAAAATCTGCTGATTTCTTTGAAGCAGATGTCTCCTATACCGTAGAACGCCTCGGTTCTCTTCTTGAACCCGCGCTGATTCTTTTTATGACAGGTATTATCGCTTTGATTGCGTTGTCTGTGCTATTGCCAATGTTTGAAGTATACGATCTTATCTGATTAAAAAAGGGGGAGAATATCTCGCGCATACGGGGTGGAGAGAAAGGTTTTACACTGGTGGAGCTTTTGGGAGTTGTTGCTATAATTGCTATTTTGGGAGCGTTTATTGCTCCAAACGTGATTCGCTCTATTGACAAAAGCAGGATTTCAGCTGCTGTTGCAGATTCCAGGGTTGTAAAAAGTGCAGTTCAGTCGTATTACTACGATACGGGGCAGTGGCCCACAGGCAATATAGCAGGCGGCGATCCCGGTTTTTGTATGGATCCTGAAGTCTCCGGATGGAACGGCCCTTACCTGGAACACTGGCCTGCTCAGAATCCCTGGGGTGGGACGTTTACCTATTATCATGGAGTGAGCCAGTTATTCGGGGGGACAGTCAGGTGTCTGCGTTTAAGTGGCGTCCCAGGCGGAGCTGTGAAAAAACTGGTGGAATCCCTGGGCAGTGGTAACGTTAAAGAAGATTCCTCATATCTATATATTCTTCTCTCGAAAGATTGAAAAGGAGCAGTGAGCCGTTGCCGTTCAGAAATGAAGAAGGTTTCAGCTTAATTGAAGTCCTTGCTGTTGCTGCTGTTTTGGGCATTTTAATGCTCCCTGTCTTTTCCATGTTTACAGGAGCTTCTTTTTCAGCTCTTTTGGGAGGGCAGGAGACTCAGGCTGTTACGTTGGCACAGCAAAGGATGGAAGAGCTGAAGGGAATGGGCTATGGCCAGCTCATGGATCATATCAATGGGGAAGGGGAAATTTGTTTAGTAGATAGCGTGGACATCTTTCAACGGGAGGCCTTCATAACGACTGTGGGGCTTGGTGATATTTTCCCGGGTGGGGAAGGCGAAGTCATCCTCTTAGAAGTTACCGTTTCATGGGGAGATGACTCGGGGCGTTCTGTCTGCCTGAGGTCCTACCTGGGGCAAAGAGGGTAAAAGACTGTGGAGAAGAAAACCTTACGGATTATTAAATGGATATGGGGTCATTCCCGGGGAGTAACTCTGCTTGAAGTGATGCTTGCTGTTACTGTTTTCAGCCTTATTATGGCCGCACTCCTGACCTTTTACAGCGGTGGTCTTCAGAGCTGGGCCAGGGGTTCGGCTACAATTGATATCCAGCAAAATGCCCGGATTGCCATGTTTGAGATCATAAATGAGCTACGCTATGCTGCTGCAGTGGAAGGCCTTGAAGATAACAATATCCTGCCTCTCTATCACCCTGGTGTGGCACAGCAGCAGGGTGCGGGCAGTCTTTCGTTTACATCCGCAGACGGACAGAAATGTAAACTGATCTATAATGAAACAAAGAGGGTTATTACCCTTAAAATAGGATCCGGCTCCGGTAACGAGATTGCTTATCATGCTGCAGGATTGGATTTCTTCAGGTATGTCCCTCCTGGGATAACTCCAGGGGAGTATCCTGAGAGCATCTCCCAAATGATCCTTGTTATTCTTCAGATTCGGGAACAAAAAGGGGAAAGTGCAGCAGGAAGCCCATTTGTTTTGCAAAACACTGTACGACTACAAAATCTCAGCAGGTAACGGAAGGAAGCAAGAGAACCGTCCCCGTGCTTCCCCCAAAATCTTAGCAGGTAACGGAAGGAAGCAAGAGAACCGTCCCCGTGCTTCAAAAAGGAGAATGTATGAAAGAGCAAAAGAGTGAAGCTTGGGGACGGTTCGAGTGTCCCCGTAGCGCAGCGGAGGGCCGAAGGGAAGACGATGGAACCGTCCCCAAGCTTCGCGGCGGATCTATAAAAAAGCATAAGCTTAAAACCACTCTCCTTCTGGAGGAGAAGGGCACGATTCTATTTTTGGTACTTTTCATTACCTCCGTGCTGATGATCTTAGGGACAGCCTTCTTGAAAAATTCTCTTTCTGAAAGAGCGATTGCCAGGAATTATGAATATAAAATCAGGGCACATTATATCGCTGAAGCAGGGGTGGATGCTGCTTTGGGACTAATCAGTGAACAGCCCGCCTTTTTTTTGGAGAACGCCGTAAGTACCCCTGTTTATCTAAGCTCGGGAGACGAAGAAGAATATTTTATCCTGGAATGGCTTCAACCAGGTTCCCCCGGGGGAAACGCCGTTTATTATACTCTGCAATCGCGGGGATATTATCGAAACACAGGGAACAACGCAGGAGGACAAGCCGTAGTAAATGTTTTCCTGGATATTTCTTTCCTTGAAGAAGACGAAGAATTTGAAGAGGAAGAACACGGAAACGAAGAGCACGAAGATGATGAATCCAGAGAAAGTAATGGAGAAAATATAAAAATCAAGTTCATACGTTGGAGCGGCAGGTAGAGATAAAAAATGGGTTTATCCGTTGGTGAGGCAGTTGATGCGGGTCAATTTTTCCGGGGGAAATTGGACTTTCCAAAAAAGAAAATCGGGGGAGTTATACGTGAAGAAGGGGGTTTGCGGCGGTTTTACATTAATTGAATTGGTGGCGGTTCTTGCCCTCATAGCAATTCTGACGGCGGCAGCGCTTCCGTCAACAGGAGCCATTTCTCGTTGGAAGCTTGAGACAGCATCCAGGTCATTGGCCGGTGACCTGCGCATGGTACGACAGGAAGCAATTACCAGTGGTAAGGTCTGCAGAATCGTTTTTTTTGTGTATACTAACAGCTACCAGATTCGGACGGTGGGAGAAAATAGTATGGTCCGCTTACCCGAAGGGGTATATTTTGAGGGTTCCACAACTTTCGGGGGTGTTCCTCCCTATGTTCACTTTAATATGTTTGGCCGTCCCAGCGGTGGCGGCACTGTTATTCTCAAGACCGGCGACGGCGAAAAAAGTTATGTAATCGTTACACCCGTTACAGGAAGAGTCAGAATCTCCAAAGATCCCCCCGACCATTGGTAATGAAGAAAACAGGAGTCAGAATTCCCCAAGAAAAATACTATCTGTAATTCACTATACTCAAGCAAGAGAAGTATTTTGATTAGGAAATATCACTGTCTCTAAGATCCTTCGTAAGAATGAGGTAGTATAGGTTGTATTATTTAAAATAATGTTGCGCATACCGTTTAATCTAATCGCCCTTTCCTTTTATTCTGACTTCTGACTTCTGACTTCTGACTTCTTCTTTATTTCCCCTTTTTTTCTTATTTTACCGATCTTTTTATTCTTTAGCAGGATTTTCCCTTCAAAAGTTGAATTTACATATAAGCTATGGGAATAGTAAAGAAATGGGAAGAGAAATGGGACTAAAGGTGGTATCATGGACCAAAGGCTGAATACTATCCGCCGGAAAATGATTGATAATAATGTGGAAGCTTTTTTGATAACTCACCGTTCCAACATCATTTATTTAAGTGGATTTACAGGTACAAGCGGATTTTTGCTGGTCACTTCCATGGATGCGCTGCTTTTTACTGATTTTCGTTATCTTGAACAAGCGGGCGAACAGGCACCTGCTTTTGAAGTAATGAGAGTGGAGAGTTCGGCCAATTACTCTGCGGCAGCCCAGTTTATTTCAAAGAAAGGTTTGAATACCCTGGCGCTGGAGGAGGCTCATTTTTCTTTAAGGGAATATAACCAGCTCAAAGGTTCTCATCCCCGCATCAAAATCGTATCTCTTTATAATTTTGTTGAGGAGATTAGGGTGATCAAGGAAGAAAAAGAGGTGGGTTTTATTGCAGCGGCGGCCCGAATCGCCGACCAGGCACTTCAAAACGTTCTTCCCCTCTTAAAACCCGGTATCAGCGAACTTGAGGTTTCATATGAACTGGAGTACCAGTTGCGTAAGGGTGGTTCGGAGAAACTGCCGTTCGAAATCATCGTGGCATCAGGGGAACGTTCAGCCCTTCCGCATGGTGTGGCAGGAAAAAGAATTATTAATGCCGGAGAACTGGTGACGATTGATTTCGGAGCTGTTTATAGCGGTTACTGCTCTGATATGACCAGAACCTTTGTTTTAGGCGCTCCTCACCAAAAACAGCAGGAGATATACGACCTGGTGCTTCAGGGGGTGGAGATGGCCACTCGTACAGTCAGAGCGGGTCAAAGGTGTGATAGCGTTGATGGGCTCGTGAGGCAGTTTTTTGAGAAAGAAGGTTATGGAGCATGCTTTGGGCACGGCCTGGGCCACGGGGTAGGGCTTGAGGTCCACGAGCTTCCCACCTTGTCTCCAAAAGGGCAGGAGCTCTTAGAGGAAATGATGATTTTTACGATTGAGCCCGGTATTTATATTGGCGGTTGGGGAGGGATAAGAATAGAAGATCTTGTCGTTTTAAGACCTGAAGGGCTGCAGATTCTTACTGAATCGGGAAAAGAATTTGTATTGGGTTAAATAATCTGGGGAGTGATTTAATGGATGATTTCCACCAATGATTTTCATACGGGTTTAACAATTGAGATAGACGGAGATATATTCACAATTGTAGAATTTCAGCATGTCAAACCTGGAAAAGGCGCTGCATTCGTGCGTTCAAAGTTAAAAAATATACGCAGCGGTGCTGTGAAAGAAAAAACTTTCAGAGCAGGGGAAAAGGTTCCACGGGCAATTTTGGAAAGAAAAGAAATGGAATATCTCTACAGTGGTGGGGAAGAATATATTTTTATGGATACGGAAAGCTATGAACAGATGTCCCTCAGTATGCAGCAATTAGGCGATAGTTTAAAATACCTAAAAGAAAACATGCGCCTGAGCGTAATGTTTTTTAAAGAGGAAATTATAGGCCTTGACCTGCCGCATTCTGTAGAGCTTGAAGTTGTGGAGACTGATCCGGGATATAAGGGAGATACTGCTGCTGGCGGAAGCAAACCGGCTGCGTTACAAACTGGGCTGGTTGTACAGGTTCCCTTTTTCATCAATGTAGGTGATATTCTTAGAATTGATACCCGTACGGGTGCTTATATTGAAAGGGTTTAGTTAAGAATAAAAGTAATACTAAGAAGTCAGGAGTCAGGAGTCAGGAGTCAGAATGAGGTAACGATTTATCGGCTCGCAGTAAACTGTATTCTGAGTAAGGCGGCCTGAGTAGTTGCGAAAATAGTATGTTTTCATAAAAACTTAAAGGGGGTTTTAAGAATGGAAGATCTTAATTCTAGAATGGGGTATTTACGTGGTTTGTCAGAAGGATTGGGGATTAACGATGATACTAAGGAAGGCAAAATTATTCGTCAGTTGATTTCTTTTCTAGATGATATTGTGGAATCCGTTCAATCCATGCAAGAAGATTATGATGAGCTCTTTTCTTATGTTGAGGCTATTGATGAGGATTTAACTGATCTGGAGAACGGCTTCTTTGAAGACGAAGATGAAGACGAAGATGAAGATGATGATGACGAAGACGATGAAGATGACGAAGATGACGATGATTATGATGTGAGTTTTACAGTAGAATGTCCGGAATGCCGTCAGGAAGTCGCTATTGATGAAGATATTTTAGAAGATGAAGAATCCCTTGAGGTGCTCTGCCCCAATTGTGGGCGTGTGGTTTTTATAAATGATGAGGAATGGGAAGAGGAACTTGAAGAGAGTGGTGAAGAGGATAAGTAAGTAACTTTTTTCGTATGAGTGGTTACCTAAATTCCTAAATATATTATGATATGTAATCAGGCTCCCGGCTTTTAGCCGGGAGTTTTTTTTGTAAAAAGGCTGCCCTTCCTGCATAAAAGTATTCTTTTTGAAATACTTATTCCTAAGGAGTATGCCTCGTCACTTTGCTTGAAAGGTGGAACGTTCATGCACAACCCCGGATACATAATAAAAAAACAAATCTGTCAATATTTAGCTCCCAGGGTGCGTATGATCATTCAAAAACTCCCATACGATCTCATTACAAAAACGGAAGAGATACGCCTGAGACATTCCAGGCCTCTTATCCTTTACTGGGCGGGCGGGGAGTCGTATCTAGGAGTTACCGGCCCTGTCTCAATGGCAAAAGAGGCATATATTGTTACAGGCGAAGATATGGAAAACACTCTGGAGTTGATCAGCAGTTACTCGTTATATGCTTACGAAGAAGAGATCAGGCAGGGTTATCTGACGATTCCGGGAGGGCATCGCGTAGGTCTTGCCGGAAGGGCTGTTGTAGAAAACGGCAAAATTAAGATTTTAAGGGATATTACTTCGTTTAATTTTCGTGTTGCCCGGCAGATTAAGGGCGCCGGAGAAAAAGTACTCCCCTTTTTGTACGACCGTCGTGTGGGTCGTATATATCATACTCTCATTATATCTCCTCCACAGGGGGGGAAAACAACATTATTAAGGGATCTTGCCCGGCTCATCAGCGAAGGTGTGGGAATTTTGGGCAAGGGAGGGCAAAAGGTGGGAATCGTTGATGAGCGTTCAGAAATTGCAGGCTGTTTCCAGGGTGTTCCCCAGTTGGATGTGGGTCTGCGGACTGATGTTTTGGACGCATGCCCCAAGGCTGAGGGAATGATGCTGATGCTGAGGTCTCTTTCTCCCCAGGTGATCATTACTGATGAAATAGGGAGAGATGATGATGCGAGGGCTATCGAGGATGCTGTTCATGCCGGTGTTTCAGTAATCGCATCAGCACACGGTTCATCCATGGATGAAATTTGCCAAAGGCCTGTTCTGGGAATGCTGCTGGAAAATAATTATTTTGAAAGGCTTGTTTTTCTCAGCAACAGCAGGGGCCCCGGGACTCTTGAAATGATCGTGGAAGGAGAAAGAGGCTTACCCCTGTATTCGGCTCGCAGCGGGGGGGAATAGGAGAATTAAATGTATCTCAAATTATCGGGGGCTGTATTAATTATCCTCACAGCATATCTTTTTGGCTTTAATCTGTCTTCAGCCTACCGCAGCAGGGTTCGCCAGTTGGAAGAAATTTTAATGGCGCTGGAGATGTATCTAACGGAGATCAATTATGGCCTTACGCCTTTACCACAGGCATTTATAAATATAGGTAAAAGAATTAAAGTGCCAACGGGCTGCCTCTTTATTGATGCCGCCCGGTTGATGCTGCAAAACAAGGGATTAAGCGCATCTGGTTGTTGGGAAAGCGCTGTGGGTAAGAATACTCCGGCTCTTGATCTGATAAGTGATGACCTGGAATTGGTGAAAAGGCTGGGATATATTTGGGGGAAAAGCGACAAAAGCGGACAGATCAGACAGGTTTCTTTTATTCAGGAATTATTAAGACAGGCCCTCAAAGAAGCGCGAAAAGCCCAACAAACGAATGATAAGATCTGGAAATATCTTGGGCTGCTGGGTGGAATGACCCTGGTAATTTTTCTTCTTTAGTGGTGAATGGGTTGGTGAATGCTGAGACGGAGTTAACGGTTTCCCGCGGAAAGCTCTAAGGCTCAACTCCAGGCCATAGGGGACATTCCTCTGCAAGAGGTGTGTCCCCAGACCTTGAAAAATGACTTCCCCGGCGGAACTCCCGTCCAGGTCGCCGCCGGGCCTGCCGACGTCCTGTCAGCAGGGTCACCTCCGGCCTTACGTCTCACCAAGAGCTTTTATCCGCAGGAAACAACGTTATTCCGTCAACAGCATTCCCCGCCCTGGCGGGGAAAAAGCGGAGAACCAATTTCATACATTGGCGTATCACGTAGAGTATTGGTGGTCTCATCGTTTATTTGGGGAAAGGAGTTAGTTAAATGAATGTGTTGAGAGTCGATGTCCTTTTTCAGATTGCCGGGATAGGTATTTTTATATCCGTTCTTAATATTGTTCTAAAGCAGGCGGGCAAAGAGGAACAGGCTCAGATGCTTACCCTGGTTGGGGTGGTAATTGTTCTGTTATTGGTTTTACAGTTAGTGGGAGATCTCTTTGAGAGTATAAGAGTTATTTTTAACTTATTCTAAGTTCATGTTCTATTCGCAGTATTACTGGAAAAAGCAGGTGTTATTATGGAAGTAGCCCAGGTGGTGGGTTTTGGGGTTATTGCCACGGTTTTTATTATCTTTATTCGTCAAAACCGGCCGGATATTGCCCAGTTGCTTTCCATAGGTGTTGGGGTAATCATCGTAGTCTATGTCCTGGGATATCTTAAAATGATTGTGGATGTTATTACTGATCTTGCTTTAGAAGCAGAGATCAATACAATTTTTTTGAGGACCCTTTTACGTGTGATAGGGGTGGCCTATTTGGCGGAATTCGGGGCACAGGTCTGCCGTGATGCCGGGGAGGGCAGCATCGCTGGAAAAATAGAATTTGCCGGCAAGCTGATCATTCTTGTGATGGCCATACCTGTTCTTTTGGCAGTGCTGGAGAGCATTATCAGTTTCGTGCCTTAGCTGAGCTGGATCTTTGAGAGGTGGTGGGTATAGTGGTAAGAGGAAGGGGTTTTGCCACACGAATTGCAGGAACAGTTCTGTTAGCATTTGTTCTTGTTATGATGATGCCTTTTTCTTTTGCTGCGGGACAAAGAGAAATCCGGCCTGAGGAGTTAATGCCGGGAAGCGTTGAAAATGAAGGCATTTCTACCCTTGAAGGTTGGGATCAGGTAGAGGAATACTGGCATGAACTGGAAAGAGAAATGGGGGAATTTCTTCCTGCCTGGAAATTTAGTGATATCTGGAAAAGGGATGGAGAAGGGTTTGTTCCGGGTTTGAGGGATCTTTTCGCCGGGCTTATGCGGTATCTTTTGGCTGAAGTTGTCACTAATCTGCACCTGATGGGGCAGCTAATTCTTCTGGCGGTGGCTGCATCTCTTCTAAAAAGCCTGCAGGGGTCATTTGGAAGCGAAGAAGTTGCCAGGCTAACAGAAGCCGTAGCTTTTTTTGTGCTGCTGGGACTGGCCCTCAAAAGTTTTACCCTTGCAGTAGATATAGGCCGCGGGGCGGTAGATAACATGGTAAATTTTATGCTTGCTCTCATACCTGTCCTTCTCACATTGATGGCCTCTCTGGGGCATATCACCTCGGCCACTCTTTTTCACCCACTGATTATTTTCTCTGTTAATTTTATGGCTTCTCTGGTACGCAACGTTGTATTCCCCCTTATATTTTTTGCGACGATACTTTACCTGGTAAATCATTTCTCTCCTCACTTTAAGATTAACCGTCTTGCGGATCTCTTTAAAGATATCAGTATCTGGGCTCTGGGACTGATGCTGACACTGTTCTTAGGATTAACGGCCATACAGGGAGTTGCCGGTGGTATGGGGGATGCCCTTGCCTTGAGGACAGCAAAATTCATGACAGGTTCATTTATCCCAGTTGTGGGAAAAATGCTGGCCGATGCGGTGGACACTGTCTTAGGATATTCGCTTCTTTTAAAAAACACCGTTACGATTACCGGTTTGATTATGTTAGCTCTGATTATTGTATTTCCCCTGCTTAAACTTTTGTCCCTGATTTTAATTTATAAAGTGTGTGGGGCCTTGATTCAGCCCCTGGGGGAGACTACGCTGGGTGATGCTCTCACTACAATGGCAAACTGCCTTTCACTGGTCTTTGCAGCTGTTGCCACTGTAGCGCTGGCATTCTTTATCGGTATCGCCATTATCCTGGGGGTCAGCAATGCAGTCGTTATGCTTCGCTAAATATTATTAAAAGGTGAGTTAGATGATAGAAGCCATAGGGAGTCTGGTCCGCTATATTGTTATCCTTATTTTTCTTGCCACTCTTCTGGAGATGCTTTTGCCCCAGGGGGTTTTTCGGCGTTTTTTACGCATGTTTGTGGGTATTTTACTCATATTTACCCTTCTTACTCCTCTGCAGTCAATTATGCGTATTGCGCCATACTGGGAAGTGCCCGTGATTACGGAAATACAAAGTACAGAAGAGTTGGGCCTCATTCTCCAGAGGGGGGACGATTTATACAGGAAAAATATGAAAAGCGCAATGGATGATTATCACTCCAGAATTTTTAAAATGCTGGAAAGCGAACTTGCCCGGGAATTTTCCTTAAAGCTGGTAGAGTTGGAGATGGCCGTGGAAGAGAATCCCGACAGCAGTGGATTTGGTGCTCTGGAGAGCATTTTTGCTGTAACCAGGGACTTGGATAATCCCGTTCAGCAAACTAAAAGCGGCGGAAGAGTGGAAGAAATCAGGATTTCAGTAGGGGTAAAAGAAGAGGCGGAAATCACTTCTGAGGAAATCCAACAGGATAATTCGGCGGAAATTCGAAGATATCTGGCTGCATATTTCCAGCTTCCTTCCGATAAAGTATCAGTAAAAATGCTTCCTTAAAAGGGGTGAGAAAGATGTCCGGGGACAAAGAAAATTTTTTGATTACTTTTCTAAAAGATATCTGGAAAAGAGGTCACGAAGCGGTCAGGAAAAAGAATTATTTTTTACTATTATTACTAATATTTGGGATAATACTTATGTTTAGCAGTTCATTTTTTGGTACAAAAGAAGCTCCTTCTTATGTTGATGATCTGCCGGAAAAAACCAGGGAGGCCTCCTTACCTGATACTTATGAAAAAGACTTAATGAGGTCACTGCAGTACGTTCTTGAGCAGATAGACGGAATAAGCAATGTCCATGTCTTTATAAATTTTGAGAAGAGCGAAGAATCCTTCTATGCTCAGACTCACGAAGAGACTCTTCGTGAAACTACAGAGAACGATCGGGAAGGGGGCGTGCGGGAAATACATGAGAGCAGCCGCAAGCAGGATTACGTTTTACTACGAGAAGCGGGAGGAGGGGAAAAACCCCTTTTACTAAGTGAAAATATGCCCCGTGTCAGCGGCATTCTTGTGGTGGCAAAAGGAGCGGAAATCAGCTCCCTACAATTGAAGGTAGTGCGCGCTATCCAGAGCCTGCTTAATTTACCCGTTCACAGAATAGCCGTCCTGCCCCTCGGTAACAATTAACTTATACTGCGAAAGGGGGTGATCTAAGATAATGAACAGTAAAAAGGTCTGGGCGTTTAGTATTTTTTTGGTTGCTTTGGTTACAATTTTGTTTGTGGCCGGAGTGGAAAAAGAAATGAGCAAAATAGAGATGTTTCCTGACGAGGAGCTGCTTAAACCGATACTTTCCGGGGAATTCAATGAAGATCCTTCCCAGTGGAAATTTGATGATACGCATGCCTTCTTTGTGGAGTATCGCCTGGAGAGAGACAGGGTCAGGGGTCAGGAGATGGAGATGCTCAATGATATGATCAATAACTCGCAGGTAGGGACGGAAGCCCGCCGCGAAGCTGAGATGCAGCTATTAAATTTGGTTGATATGATGGAGAAAGAACTGATTGTGGAAAATCTTTTAAAGGCCCAGGGGTATTCTGATGCAATCCTTTTTGTGAGGAAAGGAGCATCAACTGTGATGATACATGCAGAGCAGCTTGGAGAGGATGATTTTCTAAGGGTGTCTGAAATGGTATCTGCCATTACAGGTGTTGCCAGGGAACAGGTCCAGATAATCCAGCAAACTTAAGGGTTCCTGAATAATATATTTGAATATATTTGAAATAATAAGGAAGTAATGATATAATGAAATGTAATGGTAAAATAATACTTTAAAGGAGGAAATGAATAATGGGTGAAGGACGTAATCTTCCATCAGAATTAGGTGCGATTCGTATTGCCGATGAGGTTGTTTCAATAATAGCCGGACTGGCTGCTACAGAAGTAGAAGGTGTGGCAAGTATGAGCGGCGGGATTGCAGGCGGGATTGCGGAGGCCCTGGGGCGTAAAAACCTATCCAAAGGCGTAAAAGTGGAAGTTGGGGAAGAAGAAACCTCTGTGGATCTTTTCTTAATAGTTCTCTATGGCTCACGTATTCCCGATGTTGCCTGGGGAGTTCAGGAAAATGTAAAACAGGCAATTGAAAATATGACCGGTTTAAAAGTAGTGAAAATAAATGTTCATGTGCAGGGAGTAAGTTTTCCACAGGAAAAAAAAGAAGAAGAAAGTAAGTAATTTAAAGGCTAATCTCCTGGAGGCATCGATCTCCGGGAGATTAGCCTTCCCTTATCTGAAAGGAGACTAGTTTCTAATGAGAACGGGAACACGAATACTTTTGGTTCTTTTCGGGATATTCGGTATCTTATCCGGGTTTTTTTTAATATTGCTGACATTAGGAGTTCTCAACGGAACTGCTCTTTTTTTCGCGTATAATCTGGAGCCATTTGTAGGTGATCTGCCGTATACTGCCCTTGGTTTTGTGATCTTATTTGTGGGAGTACTTTTACTTGTCCTCTCTGTGCCTAGAGGGACACGGAAAGAGGGCGGCAACATTGTGAGTTTTACTGAAATCGGGGAAATACGGATTTCTTTCAAGGCAATTGAAAACATGGTTCTGGCGGCTTCCCGAAAGGTAAAAGGCATCCGGGATGTAAATACGCGAATTGATTCTACAGAGCAGGGGCTTCTTATCTATATGCGTATAAAAACGATTCCGGATCTGCCGATTCCTGCACTGGTTGGTGAGCTCCAGTCAGTTGTCCGGGATTATGTCCAGGAAATCAGCGGATCAAACGTGGCAGAGGTAAAGGTTCTGGTAGAAAATATTGCGCAGGAAAAGATTCAAAAGAATCTTCGTTAAAAGGTGTGAAATCAATTGGAAAATAACATAATAAGATTTGTCCAGGAACACCCGGGTAAGATAATAGGTGGACTGGTAGGTTTAATATTGGCTGTGCTGTTTGTTATTTTCGGTTTTTGGAAGGGCCTTTTCATCATCCTGTCTATTTTGGCGGGAATTTATCTTGGCGGTAAAGCAGAAAATAATGAAGGTTTTAGAAATTTTTTGGATAGGTTTCCCTTTTTGCGTGAACGATTTTAAATGTCCAGGCCGCCCTGGATAAAGGGAGGTTTTTTTATTTTTTTTTAAAGTGAAAGGAAGGCAGATGATTTGAAACGCAGACTGGCAAGGGAGTGCGCCTTTAAGATACTTTTTATGGTAGACATGGGAGACAATGGCCTCGAAGGAGCACTGAATTATGTCCTGGAAGATGAAGACGTTTCTGAGGATGAACTGTCTTTTTGCCGGGAACTGGTCAATGGTGTCCTGGAAAATAAGGATGAACTTGACCGGAAGCTGTCAGTTTACCTGGTTAAATGGAAGTTTGATCGGTTGGCGGCAGCAGTACGCAGTATTTTACGCCTTGCTCTCTATGAAATGTTATATAGAAGCGATGTACCTGAGGTTGTTTCCATAAATGAAGCGATAGAGATAACAAAACTCTACCAGGATGAGGAATCATCCCGTTTCGTAAATGGTATTCTGGATAAGGTCAGACAAGAGATCGAAAGGTGAGGTTTATGTATTTCCTCGGAATAGATACTTCGAACTATGTAACTTCAATGGCGATTGTACGGGCTGAGCCGGAGGGTATCTATCGTCTGCACTGGGAGAAAAGGATCATTCTTGAGGTGATCAAAGGAGGAAAGGGTTTACGGCAGGCAGAGGCGGTCTTCCAACATGTAAGGAATATGCCCCTTTTATGGGAAGAAGCAGCTCGCCACCTGCCTGAGGGAAAACTGTATGGTATTGCCGCATCCACAAGGCCGCGCCCGGCAGAAGGTTCCTATATGCCTGTGTTTCAGGCAGGGACAAGTTTTGCCGAAAGTGCGGCTTTTATGCTTAAGGTTCCTTATTATGCTTACAGCCACCAGGAAGGCCATCTCTTAACGGGGTTGTGGTCTTCAGGTTGTGGGGCAGAGCATTTCCTGGCTTTGCATCTTTCAGGAGGTACTACTGAGGCTATGTTGATTAAAAATAGAGCAGCAGGAAATTTGGAGATTAAGCTGCTGGGAGGTACTACTGATTTAAATGCAGGGCAGTTTGTGGACCGGGCAGGTGTGAAACTTGGTTTTTCCTTTCCTGCTGGAAAAGAGCTGGAAGCACTGGCTGCCCGCAGTAAGGAAGGAGGCATAAAGGTGCCGGTATCGGTAAACCGTTACGATGTGAGTTTTTCCGGTCCTGCCACTTTTGTTGAAAGGGCTATTGATAAGTCTGTCCCGGGAGAAGAGGTTGCAAGGGGAGTGGAGATCTGTCTTGCCCATAGTTTTCTTGAAGTACTGCGCAATCTTGCCCGAGATACTGAAATAGTGGATGTTCTGGTAGTGGGAGGTATTGCAGCGAATGCTTTCGTGAGAAGGAGGCTTGTGGAAGGATTACCTTCCCTGAATTTCTTTTTCCCTGCGCCTAGTTTTGCCGGGGACAGTGCTATCGGTCCCGCCCTCCTTTCAGCTTATAACAGAAAATAAAAATGCGCTCTTATTTAAGAATATTGCGAATATGCGATGCCTAAAGGAAATTTAAGCCTATACGACGAATATTTGTAGAATAGAATTAGTGAACATTTTATTTTACCTTTTTTTTTAGTACAGCGAAAAAAGAGGTAATAATCTGTTGAACTAAAAAGGGTTCTCATCTACTTGTGGCGAATATCACAAGGTGATTTGGAGCCCGTATTATCTGAATTTTTTAAAAGGAGTTGTTGTTTTATGGCAAAAAGCAAAACTCTGGAGGTGGGTGCTCTCCCTTATGATGAATTTGATAAGTCTATTAACAAGTATAATGGGGATCCCACAGCAATAATTGCTATTCTCCAGGACATTCAGGATCATTTGCAGTATGTTCCCAAAGATAGCATCTCATATCTTGCGGAAAAGCTGAATGTTTCTCCGGCAAAAATTTATGGTATTGTAACTTTTTATGCCCAATTCAGGCTGGAGCCGCTGGGTAAATACATCATTATGCTTTGTGAAGGTACTGCGTGTCATGTTAACGGGGCTAAATTGATAGGCAATGCCATTTCAGACGAACTTGGGGTTAAAGGTGGAGAGACAACAGAAGATGGTCTTTTTAGCCTGGAAAAGGTGGCCTGCATAGGCTGCTGCAGTCTTTCTCCGGTAATGGTTATTAATGAGGAAACTTATGCGAAGTTGACACCTGACAGTACTCGTAAAATTGTAAAGGAATACCAGAAACGTGAAGCAGCTGCTCAAAATTAAGGTAAGGGGACGAGGAGGTGCCTGTATTGCACGAACAGGGAAAAACAGTTATTAAAGTAGGCTATAGCACCTGTGGTATAGCCGCCGGCGGTAGCAAAGTTTTGGAGACGCTTACAAAAGAAATTTCGAAAGACAATTTACAGGTAGTGCTGCAGAAAACAGGTTGTATCGGCATGTGTTATGTTGAGCCCATCGTTGATGTAATTACTCCGGCAGGGGAGCTGTTTTCCTATGGCATGGTAACTGAAGAGGGCGCGCTGAGAATTATCGAGGAGCATATCAAGCAGGGGAAGCCGCCCGAGGATATGTTGATCAACAAAGAGAGAGAAGAAGTTGTAGGACAGCAGGTTAGGATATCTTTACGGAACTGTGGTATCATCGATCCCGAATCTCTCAGTGATTACAGGGAGAGTGGAGGCTATAAGGCTTTTGAAAAAGCTATTCTGGCGATGACTCCCGAGCAGGTCATCGATGAGGTTCTTCGTTCGGGACTCCGGGGCAGAGGCGGAGCTGGATTCCCCACAGGGATGAAGTGGCGTTTTACCCGGCAGTACCAAAATGACCAGAAATATATCGTCTGCAATGCTGATGAAGGTGACCCAGGAGCTTTCATGGATCGCAGTATTATCGAAGGAGATCCCCATGCTGTTGTGGAGGGGATGATGCTTGCCGCTTATGCCATTGGGGCCTCGGAAGGGTATGTTTATGTACGGGCGGAATACCCGTTGGCCATTGTCCGTCTTGAAAAGGCTATTCATGATGCTAAAGAGGCAGGACTGATGGGTGAGAATATCCTCGGCAGTGGATTTAACTTTAAGCTGAAAATTAAAAAAGGAGCCGGAGCGTTTGTCTGCGGTGAGGAAACTGCCCTTATAGCTTCCCTGGAGGGAGAAAGGGGCATGCCCAGACTGAAGCCTCCTTTCCCGGCTGAAGCAGGGCTCTGGAAAAAACCCACCTGTATCAACAACGTAGAAACCTTATCTAATGTACCCTGGATTCTTTTCAACGGGGCGGAGAAATATGCTGCCTACGGGACAGAAAAAAGCAAAGGAACCAAGGTTTTTGCTCTTGCCGGTAAAATGAAGCGGGGCGGCCTTATTGAGGTTCCTATGGGCATTAGCCTGAAAGAGATTATTTTCGGAGTCGGCGGAGGTATCCGCGACGATAAAAAGTTTAAAGGCGTACAGCTGGGCGGCCCTTCGGGAGGGTGTATCCCTGAAAGCCTTCTTGACACTCCGGTAGACTATGATTCTGTAGCAAGGACCGGCGCCATCATGGGATCCGGTGGAATGATCGTCATGGACGAGACCACGTGTATGGTGGACATGGCTCGTTTCTTCTCTAACTTTGTCCAGAACGAGTCCTGCGGAAAGTGTGTTCACTGCAGGTTGGGGACAAAGAGAATGCTGGAGATCTTAAACCGTATTACAGAGGGTAAGGCCGAGCACGAGGAGCTGGAATTACTGGAAGAGATAGCTTATAACGTTAAAGAAGGGGCCTTATGCGGCTTGGGGCAGACTGCTCCCAACCCTGTACTGACTACTCTTAAATATTTCCGGGATGAATATCTGGCTCATATTGAGGATCGCAGGTGTCCCGCTAAAGCCTGTGTTGAGCTTCTTACCTATACAATTGACCCTGAGGTTTGCAACGGCTGCCGGCGCTGTGCCAAGCGCTGTCCGACGGAGGCGATTACAGGAGAAAAGAAGGAGCCTCATGTTATTGACCAGGAAAAATGTATTAAATGCGGCAATTGCTTTGACAGCTGCAGGTTTGAGGCGGTATTGGTGGAGTAAAGATACTGCTTAAAGGCCAGTTAATTTTTAAAGTAAAGGGGTTGAGTAAAGCGCATGAGTCGAGTACGCATTAATATAAATGGTCAGGAATTGTCCGGCCATGTAGATCAAACTGTTCTGGATATAGCCAGGGAAAATGACATTTATATTCCTACGCTTTGTTTTAGCGGCGATCTGGAAATATATGCTTCATGTGGGCTTTGCCTGGTTGAAGTGGAGGGGATGCCCCGCTTACTGAGGGCATGTGCCACGAAGGTCAGCGATGGGATGGTAGTCACAACTGATAACGAAAAAATTAGTAAGGCCAGGAAACTGGCACTGGAGTTGATTCTTTCAGATCACGCCGGAGACTGCCGCGCACCATGTGTGATGGCCTGTCCGGCTAACTGTGATGCTCAGGGTTATGCTGCTCTTGTGGCCAATGGCCAGTATAGAGATGCATTGATATTAGTGAAGGAATTTATGCCGTTCCCAGCTTCCATCGGGCGCGTCTGTCCTGCTCCCTGCGAGGTAAACTGCCGCCGCAATTTGGTGGAAGGCGCTGTCTCCATCCGTTATTTTAAACGGATGATAGCCGATCTGGATATGGCAAGCGACGATCCCTATGTGCCGGAGGTAAAACCTGATACAGGTAAAAAAGTGGCTGTTGTGGGTTCGGGACCTGCCGGAATGACAGCAGCATATTTCCTGAGGCGCCAGGGGCATGATGTGACCGTTCTTGAATCACTGCCTGAGTTTGGTGGTATGCTGCGCTACGGTATTCCTGAATATCGTTTACCAAAAGATATTTTAGATGCAGAGATACAACAGATCCTGAATTTAGGGGTCAAAGCCCAGGCAAACGTACAGCTGGGTGAAGACTTTAGTATTGATTATCTCTTCAAGTCCGGCTTTGATGCGGTTTACCTTGCTATTGGAGCTCAGAACAGCAGCAGGATGGGTGTTCCGGGTGAAGATATTACGGGAGTACTGGGTGGAACAGAATTTCTCCGGGCCGTAATGCTTAACGAGGATGTTAGCCTGGGGAACAAGGTTGCTGTTATCGGTGGCGGAAATACTGCCATGGATGCTGCCAGAACAGCGAAGAGGCTTGGCGCTGAGCAGGTCATGGTTGTCTACAGGAGACAGAGGGAACAGATGCCTGCGCAGGCAATTGAAGTAATCGAAGCGGAAGAAGAAGGTGTGGAGTTTTTCCTGCTGGCTGCACCGGTGAAAATAGAAGGTAATGGTAAGGTCGAGAAGATGGTCTGCCAGAAAATGCAGCTTGGTGAGCCTGATGCATCGGGACGCCGCAGACCTGAGCCTATTCCTGATGCATATTTTGATCTGGAAGTAGATACAATCATTGCTGCTATCGGACAGTATGTAGGGGTAGATGATATTAAGGATGAAGTAGAGGTTAACAAGTATCGTACCATTGAAATAGAAGAGGGGACATTTAATACCAACGTTCCCGGTGTATTTGCCGGCGGCGATGCTGTTACAGGACCGTCTATTGCTATTGAAGCGGTTGCAGCCGGAAAGCGCGTCTCAGAAGTTATCTGCAGTTACCTGGGCGGCAAAGCAGCTCCCTATAAGACTTACTTTGATATCAAAAAGGAAGGGCTTACCGAGGAAGACTTTGCCGGAGAAGAGAAGAAACCCAAGGTAAAAATGGAAGTGGTCCCGGAAGAAATCCGTGTCACTAATTTCCGCGAGATCGAACAGGGTCTTACTCCTGAATCGGCTTTAAAGGATGCCAACCGCTGCCTGGAGTGCGGATGTTTTGATGTTTTTGAATGCAAGCTGCGCGATTATGCTACCAAATATGATGCCCACCCTGAAAGAATAATGGGTGAGAAGCATGATTACGAAAAAGTTGTCCATCCCTTTATCGTCAGGGATCAGAACAAGTGCATACTCTGCGGCCTCTGCGTGCGTACCTGCAGTGAGATTATAGGTGCGGAAGCTCTCGGGCTTGTAAATCGAGGCTTTGATGTTTATGTCAGCCCTTCACTGGACCTTCCTCTGGAGGAGACAGCATGTGTATCCTGCGGCCAGTGCGTTGCGGTCTGTCCCACAGGCGCCCTAGTCGAAAATATGCCTTTTGTCAAACCTGCACCATGGGATTTGAAGAAGACAACGACTGTCTGCGGTTACTGCGGTGTTGGCTGCAGCGTGCAGATCGAAACCATCGGCGATAAGATTGCCAGGGTTGTTCCTTTCTCAGGTCCTGTAAATTCCGGTGTGCTCTGTAAAAACGGGCGTTTCGGGTTCGGTTATATAAATAATGAGGAGAGATTAACGGCTCCTTTAATCAGGGAAAACGGAGTTTTAAAGGAAACAACCTGGAGAGATGCGCTTCTATATGCTGCCAAGAAGGCCAAGTCTCTAAAAGCACGCTTTGGCGGCGAAAGCCTGGCTGTTTTTTCCAGCCCACGCTACAGCAACGAAGAAAGCTATATGATTCAAAAGTTTGCTCGCGCGGTCCTGGGGACAAATAACATTACCAGCTTTACTGAGCCGGCTAATCCCCTTGGAGACGTTCTGGGTTGGGATGCCTCCACAAACTCATTTGCAGAAATTGATGCTGCTGATTTTATTCTGGCTGTAGGTGTGGATTATCCTGATTATCCCATTGCAGGGCTGAAAATTAAACAGGCAGTGGAAAAAGGGACACAGCTCTGGCTTGTAGATGCTAATGAGCCTAAACTTGGGAAATATGCCAGGAAGTGCTTTACTATGAACAATGATTCTGATACGGGCCTGTTTGCTGCGCTGCTTTCTTATGCAGTGGAAAAAGGCCTGGTGAACAAGGCATTTGTAGAAAAGTATACCGTCAATTTTGACGAGCTGACCCAGTCTTTGTCCGGGTTGAAAATGGATGAGCTTATCGCTGGGAGCGGCTTGACGGAAAATGATGTTGCCTCTCTGGTTGAAGGATTTGCAGGGGCAAAAAAACCGCTTCTAATCCTGGGAAGCAAAATCCTTACTCCCGGTGCTGTTCGGATGCTGGCAGGTTTTGCTGTAGCTCTTGGAAAAGCAGGGCTGCCGCGCCGGGGTATAATAAATCTCAGAGGGCGCTGCAACAGCCAGGGTATGGCAGATATGGGTATTGCACCTGCTTTTGTCACCGGTTATCAAAAATTAGAAGATGAAAGTGTAAGGGCAAAATTTGCCCGCAAATGGAAAGCATCAATCCCGGCTGCTGTTGGGAAAGATAAAGAGAAAATCTTACAAGGCTTGGAAAATAAAGATATCAAGGGAGTATTCATTTTCGGGGAGGATCCCGATCCTGAAACATTAGAGAAGCTGAAAAAATCAGAGCTTCTTGTTGTGCAGGATCTCTTTCTCACTGATACTGCCAAAGAAGCCGACGTTGTCCTGCCTGCTGTAAGCTTTGCAGAGATATCCGGAAGCTTTACTAACAGCGAACGGCGTGTGCAGAAGCTAAACTCTGCCTTAAAACCCTTAACTGGCAAAGATAACCTGCAGGTGCTTCAGGAATTAATGGAGTTGATGGGATATAACCAGAATGCAACTACTCCTGAAGAGATATGGGATGAAATTAGCTTCTTAGCTCCCATTTTTGAAGGTATTGGTTTCAGCAGTCTGGAAGAAGCTCCTTACTGGCCAGGAACACCTGTCTGTGATGTGGAACGAATTGTCTCAGCAAACGGTAAGATTAGATTCAGTCTTCCTGCAGCAGGTGAAGCATCCTTTAAGTGGGGAGAAAGCTGTGACAGTGTGGAAAAATGGTTTACCGGTTATCTTGAGGAAGTAGGTCTTGGTAAGAAATAATAGACCTCTAGGGGGTTAATTTATGCCTGCTCTGCTTATCAAAGGGGATGAAGTTGCAAACAAAGTACGTTCTGAAATATCAGCTGAGCTCAAGGATCTTTATGAAAAAACAGATCGAGTTCCTGGTTTGGCAGTAGTAATTGTAGGTGAGCATCCTGCATCCCTTTCTTTTGTTATTAATAAGGAAAAACAAAGCAAGAAACTAGGTTTCTATTCTGAAATTCATCGCCTTTCGGCAGAGGCTTCTCATGAGGATATTCTTACAGTTATCCAGCAGTTGAATGGGGACGACAACATTCACGGTATCATGGTGCAGCTGCCTTTGCCTGAAAAGATCAATGAAAAGGCTATTCTTGATGCCATCGATCCGGATAAAGATGTGGAAGGCGTCCATCCTATCAACATGGGAAAACTTTTTAGTGACGAAAAAGGCTTCCTTCCCTGTACCGCTTACAGTATTATGCAGATGATCGAATTTCCAAGACAACCGGTTTTCGGGAAATCTGCAGTGTTGATCAGCCGAAGTAATATCGTTGGGAAACCTCTTTCTCTACTGTTATTAAGAAGAAACGCTTCTGTAACTGTCTGTCATTCTCAGACCAAAGATTTAGCAGATATTTGCCGTGAAGCTGACATACTGGTAACGGCGGCAGGAAAACCTGAATTGGTAAAAGGTGATTGGGTTAAGCCAGGGGCTATGGTGATCGATGTAGGTATGACCCAAGTCGGTGATAAGCTGGTAGGCGATGTGGTTTTCGAAGAAGCAAAAGAAATAGCGGGCTGGATCTCTCCTGTGCCTGGAGGGGTAGGTCCCATAACCATCACCACGCTTATGAAGAATACATTAGAAGCTTTTAAGAAAAAGTTAGAAATATAGTGAAAGGAGCATGGATTGCTTTTCTGCCGTAAAACCTGACGGTTGGAGTTTTAAGGTAGTAAGCGATTCCTGCTTCCTTACAGTAAATTTTTCATACGGTTATGGGAGGGACATAGATTGGTCGCGAATCTTATTAACGGAGAACAGGTTGCCAGGGAAGTTCGTGAAAGTATAAAAAAAGAAGTGGCACTGCTCAAAAAAGAACAGAGTATTACTCCCGGCTTGGCAATTATTGTTATAAGGAGTCCTTTTGCCCGGGTCCATGTTGCCCGCTTAAAAGAAAGAACTTGCCATCAGCTTGGTATTAAGTGTCAGATATTTTATCTGCCGGAGACTACCACAGATGAGGAGATTATTCATCTTATAGAGCGGTTGAACCGGTCAAAAGATGTGCATGGCATTAATATACATCCTCTTACGCCGCATCTTGATCATACCTTAATCTCCCAGGTCGTCGACTACCGCAAGGATGTGGAGGGCCTTCATTTCTTAAATATGGGAAATTTCCTGATGGGAGAGCACCATATGGTGAATTTTGTGGCAAGGGGAATTATGAAATTAATCGAATCCACCGGAGAAGATCTGGAAGATAAAAAGGCTGTCATTGTGGGCCGCAGTCAACTTGTGGGCAAGCCGGTGTCGTTTTTACTCATTAAGAAAAATGCCACGGTTTCAATTTGTCATTCACAGACTCCTAACCTGGAAGTTTTTACTAAGAAAGCAGATCTCCTCGTTGTCGCAGCAGGACATCCCCATACTATCAGGAAAAATATGGTGAAAGAAGGGGCCATTGTGATCGATGTTGGCGTGAACCAGGTTGGAACCCGCTTAATTGGGGATGTGGATCATGAAGAAGTTGAAAAAGTTGCCAAATGGGTCACTCCTGTTCCCGGGGGAGTTGGACCTGTAACTATTGCCATGTTGCTGGATAATCTGGTTAGGGCTGCAAAATCTCAATGAATGAAGCAGGTATTTATACCGTTTCCCAGGTAAGCCTTTATTTAAAAAGTCTATTACTGAACGATACGCTGCTCAAGGATTTATACGTAATCGGGGAAATATCCAATTTTAAGCTGCATAAACCATCGGGGCATATGTATTTTACTCTAAAGGATAATGAGAGTCTCATACGATGCGTGTTTTTTCGCAGAGGGAACAAGGATCTGAAGTTTGCCCCTTTTGAAGGAATGAAAGTTATTGCCAGGGGAAATTTGTCCCTTTATGAGCGCAGTGGTTATTACCAGCTCTACATTGAAGAGCTAAGGCCGGAAGGTATTGGAACACTTTTTCTTGCTTATGAACAGTTGAAAGAAAAGCTCCAAAAGGAGGGTCTTTTTGCTGAAGAAAACAAAAAGCCCCTTCCAGTAATTCCAAGATGTGTTGGCTTGGTTACATCCTCATCAGGGGCAGCAGTAAAAGATTTTTTGACGACTTTACGGAGAAGGTTTCCCTGTCTCCGTGTTATTATTTGTTCAACTGCTGTTCAAGGCAGGGAAGCCCCTCCCCAGATTATTGAAGCTTTAAAAAAACTTGATAAAATAGAAGATATTGATATAATTGTTCTTACCAGAGGTGGAGGGTCATTGGAAGAACTCTGGTCATTTAATGATGAGGAGCTTGCCAGGACAATCTTTAAAATGGAAACTCCTGTTGTCAGCGCTGTGGGACATGAAATAGATTTCACTATTGCAGATTTTGTTGCTGATAAACGGGCATCTACTCCAACTGCAGCGGCTGAAATTATTGTCCCTGAGAAAAAAGATCTTTTAAAACATCTGGGGATGCAGGAATATCGTTTGAAAAACAGGTTAAAAAGTCAGTTGAAAGAGAAAAATATGAACCTGGAGAATCTTTCCCGGGCAGCTGCTTTATACTATACCCGTGAAAAAATTAATTACGGCAATCAACGTACTGATGAAATTTGGCAGCGCCTTGTGAGGAATCTGTTTTACAGCCTGAAGCTGAAGGGATCAGGACTGAATAATCTTGGAGAAAAATTACAGGCCCTTAGTCCTTTGAAGATCATGGGCAGGGGCTATACTTTTGTATTGAATAACAAAGACTTGCTTGTGGGCAGTGTTGGCACTTTAAAGGAAAAAGAAATAGTCAAAGTGGTTTTTCATGACGGTGAAGCTGATTGTGAAGTAAAAAGAATACAAAAAAAGGAATTGTTTGATCACTGAAAAGAGGTTTTACTGTGACTGCCAAAAAAAACGTAAAGATGTCTTTTGAAGATGCCTTAAAAAAACTGGAGATTATTATTGAAAAAATGGAGAGTGAAGAGCTTTCTCTGGAAGATTCGTTACGCAATTTCGAGGAAGGAATGGAGCTAACACGACACTGCAGGAAGCTGTTAACAGATGCAGAATACAAAGTGGAAATTCTGCTCCAAAGTGGTGAACTGGTAGACTTTCAAGAAGCCGGAGAAGCCTGAACCGTCAAAAAGAACAAGTATATGCGTCAAGGAGATTTATAATGAGTATTATTGAAATACTTGCAGATAAGAAAGCTGTAATTGACCGGGCTCTTGATTACTTTTTGCCCGATGAGAAAGAATATCCCCAGAGTGTTCATAGGGCTGTGCGTTATAGTGTTTTTGCCGGTGGAAAGCGCATTAGGCCTATTTTAGTTTTACTCACGGCCGAACTTTTTATGGCAGACTTTAAAAAAGCTATTCCTGCTGCATGTGCTCTGGAACTAATTCATACCTATTCTCTTATTCATGATGATCTGCCGGCAATGGATGATGATGATTACCGAAGAGGACAATTAACCTCGCACAAAGTTTTTGGTGAAGGTATTGCTATTTTGACTGGAGACGCCCTCCTGACTATGGCATTTGAAATTTTGTCAGATAGCTCATACTGGGACGATGTAAAGCCTGAAATCAGGCTCAAAATAATTTCGGAAATTGCCGGGGCATCCGGTATAAAAGGGATGATTGGCGGCCAGGTAGTAGACCTGGAATCAGAAGGGAAAAATGTCGGGGCTGAAACCCTTGAATATATAGATACTCATAAAACTGGTGCTCTGTTTTCGGCAGCCATTCGCCTTGGCGCGATATTATCTGAGGCAAAGACAGAGGATTTGGATAAGCTTACTGATTATTCCCGGTTATTGGGAAATGCTTTTCAGATTGTAGATGATTTGCTCGATGTTGAGGGCGATGAGAAGAAAATGGGAAAGGCCACGGGCGCGGATGCAAGGAAAGAAAAAGCTAATTTTATCTCTTATTACGGCATTGAACGGGCAAAAGAGAAAAGGGATCAGCTTTATTTACAGGCTTTGAAGGAGCTGGAATATTTTGGAGAAAAGGCAGGAGTTTTAAAAGATATCACCCAATATATGCTCTATCGAAATCATTAAGAAAAGCTGAAGATTATTGAGGAAAACAGAGGAATATGTTATAATTTATCTAGGGACGTGGGTGGTGCAGTATCCTAGTTGTCGCAAACGTTCTCGAAAACGTGAAAATCCGTCTAAGGGCATATCGATGAAGTTCCTGGTGCTGGCTGCCGAAGCCCAGTTGGGGGTTGGTGCTGGGAGTTAAGGAGGATGGGGCGATCTACAAAGGCATGTAGGCGTTGACCCTGCCTTCGCGGAGACCTAAGTTAGTGGCGCATTATCGACAGGTAAAAGGTTACGGCTTAGGATAGAACCTGTGTGCGGGAAAAACTGTGCACAGTGTAGCCTACCTTGAGTGGCCCTGGGGGAGAAAGGAGAAATCCTTAGAAACCAGTGCTGCAAAAGAGGATAGGGAACGTAAAATGCGACATTGAGGAAAACTCCTAGGCTGTTCCTCCTGGAGTGGGAGACTTTCTGGGGATTAAAGTGTGGTCTGAGTGGCAATCCAGCCCTGTTGATGGCAACACGGCAGAGATGCTCTTAAAAGGAAACTGCCGGCCTGGTGACGGGCAGGTGAGCATTTGGGAAACCCTGCTGGACCTTAAGCCGCAAAGTTTACCCAAAGAGTTGCCACCTATGTCCTTTATTTATTTAGAGGTGTAAAATAATTTTGAAAATCAGTAAACGGGATATTAAAAGAAGAAAAACGCTTTTATGGGTAATTCTGGTAAGTTTTTGGACTTTTTTTTTAGCAATTATTTTTACCTGGGTTACTCGTTCCCTGATTCAAAATGTTCAATCGGTCATTATTTCTTTTATTCTTTTAATAATTATTATATTTATTGGTATTTTTTTTGATATGATAGGAACAGCTGTACTCGCAGCAGATGAAAAACCTTTTCATGCCAAAGCTGCTAAAAAGATTTATGGAGCTAAAAAAGGAATTTTTCTTGTCCGTCATGCTGAACAAGTTGCCAATTTTTGTAATGATGTGATCGGTGATATCAGTGGAGTGGTAAGCGGTGTTGTGGCTGCGGTAATTATTATCAACCTTGTAGCGGGAGTACCTGAATTAAGTGAAATTTGGTTAAGTATATTATTAGCAGGTATAGTATCTGCTTTAACTGTAGGTGGAAAGGCAGTGGGAAAATATTTTGCTATTAATAATCCCACAAATATAGTTTTTCTCTCTGCCCGGTTTCTTGCAGCTATAGACAGATTAATCTTCTGGAGGAAGAAGCAAAAACGTTAAACTCGAAAGTGGTGATTCCTTGAGTGGTTTCTTGGAAAAGATCAATGAACCTGCAGACCTTAAGCAGATGAAATTGAAAGAATTGGAGCAGCTCGCTGCAGAAATTAGAAATCTTATGATCGATGTTATTTCTAAAAGAGGCGGTCACCTTGCTTCCAGCCTTGGTGTTGTGGAACTTACCATAGCTCTGCATTATGCTTTTAATGCTCCAACTGATAAAATTATCTGGGATGTGGGACATCAGTGTTATGCCCATAAGATTTTAACAGGCCGCAGGGAACAGTTTGAAAGTATTAGATGTTATCAGGGAATCAGCGGTTTTCCTAAAATAGATGAAAGTCCATATGATGCCTTTAGTGTCGGCCACAGCAGTACATCTCTATCTGCAGCTTTAGGCATTGCTCAGGCCAGAGACCTGCGCAACGAGAAGTCTTTTGTAGTTGATGTGATTGGAGATGGTGCTTTAACAGGGGGCATGGCCTTTGAAGCCCTGAATTATGCCGGTGAAATAAAACCAGATCTAATAGTTATTTTAAATGATAACGAAATGTCTATTGATCAGAATGTGGGAGGACTTCCTTCCTACTTAGCAAAGTTAAGAACGGATCCTAAGTATTTTCGCTTAAAAGAAGATCTGGAACAGGTACTTGAACGAATTCCTGCCATTGGCAGGACGATGCTTCGTTCAGCAGAGAGGTTAAAGGACAGTGTAAAGTACCTGCTCGTTCCGGGGATGCTTTTTGAGGAGCTTGGTTTTACATATCTCGGACCCATTGACGGACATAGTCTAGTTAAACTGCTAGAACTGCTGCGTCATGCCAAAAGCATGAAAGGGCCTGTTTTAATTCATGTGGTTACCAAAAAAGGGAAGGGTTATACTCCCGCTGAAAAAGACCCTAACCGTTTTCACGGAGTGGGCCCTTTTAATAAAGAAACAGGAAAACCTCTGCATAATGCCAGTACAAACCCAACTTACAGTGAAGTCTTTGGAACTACATTGGAAAAGTTGGCTTCTGAAGATGACTCCATTGTTGCCATTACTGCGGCTATGGCGTCAGGCACCGGCCTTGACGGTTTTTCCAAAAGATGGCCGAAGAGGTTTTTTGATGTGGGAATAGCTGAACAAAATGCAGTGACAATGGCTTCGGGACTTGCTGTTGAAGGTTTTAATCCTGTTGTGGCTATTTACAGCACTTTTTTACAAAGAGCATATGATCAGATCCTCCATGATGTCTGTCTGCAAAACCAGCATGTTGTCCTTTGTATTGACAGGGCAGGAATTGTGGGGGAGGACGGAGAGACCCATAATGGTTTATTTGATTATTCATACCTGCGTCATATGCCGGGTTTAGTCCTCATGTCGCCAGCCTCTGGTGCTGAACTCTCTTCTATGCTAAAAACCGCTCTTTCCTTGAAATCCCCCGTGGCAATCAGGTACCCCCGGGGCAGAACAGAGGCACCTTCACCTGCTGAACTTAAAGAAATAATACTGGTGGGTAAGGGAAAACTTCTGAAGGAGGGTGGGGATATTCTAATCCTGGCAGCAGGTTCCATGGTTTTGCCTGCGCTGGAAGCTTATGAAATACTTCTTGAAAAGGGTATTCACAGCTGTATTATCAACCCCCGTTTTATTAAACCCCTGGATAGGGAGTTGATATCTCACTGGGCTTTTAAATGCAAAAGAGTTTTAACAGTTGAGGATCATATTCTACAGGGTGGTTTTGGCAGTGCTGTTCTGGAAATGTTTGAAGAAGAAGGTATCGAAGGAGTTTGCCTGAAGCGTATGGGCTTTCGCCATCCATTTACCGGCCAGGGAAGCAGGGACTACATCCTTGATCTTCACGGTCTAAGTGGGAAAGGGATTGCAAAGGAAGCTGTTTTACTTTGTCAGGTAGGTGAAAAAGTAGGCTAATATGAATGTTGATAAAGAAAAATCGCGGCTTGACCTGCTCCTGGTCGAGAGGGGCATTTTCCTTACCAGAAACAGGGCAAGAGCTGAAATTATGGCTGGAAATGTTTTTGTGGATGGGAAAAAAAGCGACAAACCTGGTCAGAGTATTCTCTGTCATGCCGAAGTTGAAGTTCGGAAGGACAGTAATCCTTATGTTAGTAGAGGGGGATTGAAGCTTAAAAAAGCCCTGGAGGAGTTTAAGGTCGATTTAAATAATAAAATTGCCCTCGATATGGGGGCTTCTACCGGTGGTTTTACCCATTGTATGCTGGAACACGGCGCAGCGATGGTTTATGCTGTTGATGTAGGTTACGGACAGCTGGCCTGGGAGTTAAGAAACGATTCCCGAGTTATTAACATGGAGAGAGTTAACGCACGATACTTAAAAAGAGAAGATCTTCATCGTTTGCCTGATTTTGCTACGATAGATGTTTCTTTTATTTCTTTGGAAAAGATCCTTCCAACTGCTGCTGCCCTGGATGTTTCAGAAATTATTTGCCTGATTAAACCCCAGTTTGAGGCCTCTCCCGCTAAAGTAGGAAAAAAGGGAGTGGTACGGGACAGGGCTGTCCATGAAGAAGTAATAATAAAAGTTGTAAACTGCGCTTCGAATCTGTCTTACAGGGTGGGGGGAATTACCTTTTCACCTATAAAAGGACCGCAGGGAAATATTGAATATCTTTTGTATCTCGTAAAAAATAGCTTGGATGGGGACCAGGGAGATAGCGGGGTAAAAGATCCCGATGATCTAATACTATCGGTTATATCTTATGCGCATTCTTTATTATAATAATGATGCTCAGCCTTCTAATATAAGGGGGGTTAATGTTTGTTTAAAGGTATTGGGATTGTCCCCAACTATCAAAAAGAAAATGTACATAAAGTTTTAGAAGAAATTAAATATTTTTTTAATCAATGTAAAATTCCTATTTATATAATGCCGGAGAAAGAACCCCGTTTTAATATAACTTCACCTATGCCGGAAATCCATGCGTGGTCTGAAAATATTGACATGGTAATTGTAGTGGGTGGGGACGGTACTTTTTTGAGAGTAGCCCGTGAGCTTGCTTATACTAACATTCCCATCCTGGGCATTAATCTGGGATACAAAGGTTTTCTGGCAGAGATAGAGGTGGATAAACTTTCTCAATCCCTGGAAAAACTGGTGAATGGCAGTTACCTGCTAGGTGAGAGGATGATGCTTTATACTGAGGTTGTAAGGAACGATGAACTTATTAAATCCTCAATCTCATTAAATGATGCTATTATTTCAAGAGGTCCTTTTTCCAGGATTCTCAAACTTGATACCTTTATCAATGATGATTTTTTGGAAAGCTATCCTGGAGACGGCATGATTATTGCCAGCCCTACAGGTTCCACAGGCTACTCCTTATCTGCCGGTGGACCGGTCGTTAATCCCTCCCTGAGTGTTCTTGTTATTACTCCAATCTGCCCTCATCTTCTTTACCAGAGATCCGTAATTGTGGACCAAGCAGACGTGGTTTCTCTTATCGTAGCTACTGATCATACCGATATTTTTTTGACCCTTGATGGACAGGAAGGTTTCGCCTTAAAATATAAAGACCGCATCAGAGTAAAAAAAGCGGAATGTGTCACGCGGGTTATTACTTATTCAGAAAATAATTTTTATAAATTGCTCCATGATAAGCTGATTTAAAATGGGGAAGGGGTGTTTTGATGCTTTCCTATTTACAGATGCGATCTTTTGCCCTTATGGATGAACTGACGTTGGAATTTTTTGAGGGACTGAATGTATTAACTGGCGAAACAGGAGCAGGGAAATCTATCCTGATAGGCGCTATTAATCTTATTTTAGGTGAAAGGGCTTCCAGCGAACAGGTAAGAACAGGTTCAGAACTGGCTCTGATTGAGGCGGTCTTTAACGTAAACCCGGATTATGAAGAATTAATCAGGGCTATGGAAATGTACGGGATTCCTTTTGACGATGAAATCGTGATTAGAAGGGAGATCTCCCGAAGCGGACGCAATACATGCCGGGTTAACGGGCGGATTATACCACTTGCAGCATTAAAAGATATAGGTAATGTTTTGGTAGATCTACACGGACAGCACAGCCAACAGTCTCTTTTAAAGACTGAGCAGCATATAAATGTTC
>JAUSPO010000159.1 GCA_030656575.1 Bacillota bacterium | reverse complement strand
CTATAAATCCGCAAGCTGCCCAATAGGTATTTAATTGTTTTAATGACCGTTCTTTTTTAATACCATGAACTAAAGTTCTTACGACCTGGAACAGCTTAAACTCTCTGCTTTTCTCTCTATCCTCATCGCTGAAAGGGAGGAAGAATAAACCAATATCCTGCTTACAGATGGGGCAGGAATTTCTTATTTGCGAAAATATCTCTTTCATCTTAATTTGCGAACCAATTCGTCTAATTCTTTAATAAAAATAATAAGCTCGGACTCAAGTACGGCAATATACGCATCATCCCGGAACTCACGCTTAATAAAAATATAGTTTTTACTCTTTATTAGCGGGGAGTATGAAACAAAATCGAACCACAGACAGTCTAATACCATCATGCAGCCCTGTATCTGAGCTTTATGCGTAGAAGGTATCTTATTAGATAAAACAGTCTCTATCTGCGTTTCGGCAATTACACACTTGATTTCTGTTCCACCTTCCGAGCCGACAAGACCATCGGGGCTGCAACCTATTCTGTTGTTTTTAGCAAACCCAATCTGATCGACTGACTTTCCAGTGATAAACTCATACTCTGCTCTGGCCAAAGGCTCTTGCCCGGTCCCTCTTGCCATGTCTGCGTTGCTATAAGTTTCTCGATGTTCTCCGGTTAGAATTTCAGCCGCAAGTTTCAGCATATACCCTTTTCTTGTAGAGCCTGAACCCTTTGCTAATACTTTTGAGAAAGATCCGGCAGACACTATCCCAAGCTTAATCTTAAACCATTCCGGCGATCCCTGCTCCATCGTATAAATATCCACTATTTTATCGCTCCCAGAGCCTTGATAAGTTGGTTTGCCTGAACTGTAGTAAGTGCCTCAACAGTCCCGACCTTGAATTTCTTTTGCAGTCTTTTGGTAAATTCATCATCGGAAAGTTTGGCATCGGCTTTTAAGGTCTGGATATCCGCAAACTGCTGATCGTTAAGCAACACTACATCGCCGTTTACTTTTTGCCCATCATCATCCATTCTCGCGGGTGCAAGGCCAGTCAATGCAAACAAGGTATATCTTTCAAGATAAAAAATTGTTGACCCAATAGCTTGTATTGCGTTTTTGCTTCCGGTTGTGTCGGGTTTAGATTCAAGATAGGTTTCCTCTGTATGCCCAAGTTCATGTGCGATGATACAAGTGATCCTTGTTTTGTCCCCTTCGATAGGTAGTGTTCGCCATGTCGCATTAAGCCCGTTTTCACCAAGAGCTTTATTTATGGCCTCTGCCGCTGTAGCAAGATCAGCATGGCTCCATTCTGTGACCTTGTTCCCGACTTCATATTTTACTTGCATGTCTCGTAATATTTTAGGTGGGTTAGCCTTAAACTTTGCCATAGCAACATGATATGCCTTTCGTGCTTCATTAGCCTCAAACCTCTCTTGCAGCGCCATCATCTTTTCAATAAGTTCCGGCGTGTATCCCTTTTGCATGGCCATCATAATAACATCGTTTGGCGCCGCCGGAAGATTCTGAACTTCATCGAATTTGCCTCGTTTGTCTATAATCCTTAACTCTTTTGTCTGTTCTTCGTCCATTATAACCCCTTTGCCTTTTTTGCAATATCTTTTAAGATTTGATAAACAGCACCAGTTGCGGAATTTAAAATTTCTTTTGCTTTAATGTTTTTAAGCTCCGGCGGTTTTACATCCATCAACGCCCTGCCGTAATCCAATAATTTGTCTTTATCCGGTGCGAGTTCAGCCAAACGTACTTTTTCAGCGGCCTCCACTTCCTCATGTTCTTTTTCTTTTAAGGCGTCAGCTATAACCTTATCTTTTGCATCGGCTTCGGCTTTAATTCTTGCTTTCTCAGCCGCTTCTTTTTCAAAGGACTCTTTGTCTTTACGCTCCTGCTCTGCTCGTTTTTCTGCTTCTATGGCGTTCCTTTCAGCCTGTAGGGCTTTTTCTTTTTCTGCCTGTATTCTGGTTTGCTCCGCCTGCTCTTGCCTTATAAGCTCAATCTCAGCCCTCTCAATAATAAGTTTGGCTTCCGCTTCTGCTCTGGCCTCGTTTTCTTCTTGTATCCGCAACTGTTCAGCCATATATTTATTTTTAGCAGCTTCATAGGTTGCGGCATATTCTGTATCAGACATAGTAGCTACGTCAAAAAAAGGCAAAACCATATTAACAGCCAATAAATCAGCAACCCTTTTTTGAGTTATCTCTCTGGCAATCTGTTCTTCCTCTGCTTTGATCCGTTCCCTTTCCTTTGTGATTTTGTCTTCTTCGGTTTGTAGATGTGTCTCGATAGGGGCTAAAAGGCCAAAAATACGCTTGGCTTCCGAATCAACTCTTTTGCCCCACTCTAAAGCGCTTGCCTTTAACTCCTTGCGTTTTTTCTCGACTTCAACCCTTTTGCCTTTGATTACCATGCGACCACTATGGACAGCCTCAAAGCCCTCTTGGTCGTCAAGCGACATAACCTTAAGACCCATGTATAGGCTGCTCATTTCTGCTATTGCAGCGTCTGTGATATTATACTCTACTATCTGGTTTTTCATATCTACCTCCTTTAAAATTATTTTAAAACGGAATACTTGAGTCATCTACCGGCGCAACATATTGTGTGGCTGGCGTATTAACCGCCTTCGGTTCAACCGGCTTACTATCCAAAAACTGCACCGAATTAACAACAACCTCTGTCAGGTATTTCTTGACGCCTTCTGATTCCCACGATCTTGTTTGAAGCCTTCCGGTTACGCTAATCTTAGACCCTTTTTGGCAATACTGGCATACAGCTTCGGCGTTCTTTTCCCAGAAAACTAAATTAATCCATTCGGTGGACTTATCAAACGAACAAGCCATCGAAGTCGAGCAAACTTTCTTCCCGCTTGGCGTATTCTTAATTTCCAACTCCTTCCCAATTCGACCAATTCCAATCCATAAGTTTAAATCTCTTGCCATTTTATTCACTCCTTTATCTTAACCTTATCGGTGGAACATAATCCTTACCGGTAAGGCTTCTATGAACCGCTTGAAGTTTATGCACTTTTCGTATTGTTTCTTCAATTAGTTCGTAAAAAGTAGATAATTCCCTGTCAGTTATATCTTCTGGGTTTTTACTTTTTATAATAGATAGTATGTCTTTCATTTATTCACTCCTTAATTATCCTTATTTTATCCCCTGGATTAAGCTTCATCTTCGGCATTTCAAAGCATAGGCAAAGCCGGTTGTGAACTATCCCGTATTGTGCGGTTACCTCTTTGATAATAACAACTTCACCGTATTTAAAAGTAGTAACTGTTTCAGGCAAAAATTTCACTCCATTTACTACAATCCCTTGGCCTGATACATCAAATTCTATTTTCATACTTACCTCCTTAGTTTTAGGTTAGGGGAAGGGCAAATAAGTCAATTAACTGGTTCTGCTGACCCAGAGGCGGACGCCCGAACCGATGACTCTACCTAAATGCAATTTATATTCCTTGACGTTGCTCAGTTTGCACCTTCCCCATGTTGCTCTTTTTTAGATTATCTGTAAGAACCTTGGACAGGCAAAAGTGCCTGCCGCTGAACTTTGCGTTATCAGTCCTTGACATAATCCATGATCTCCCCTGTCGAACAAACACCCTCAAGCAATTCACCATTAGTTGGCGTTACAATTACCGACACATGAGGATGGCAATTGTCATTCAGAAATTTCATTAAGGGTCTTGCCAACGCTTCAAACTCGTCAATTTGTTCTTTTGTGAATATCATTTCATCCCTCCTTGTAATATAAAAATTGATAACAAGACACTCAAGCCGACCTGCAATAAGCAGGCGGCTTAGTTCAGTCGTTATGCAACACCCACTTCCTCTAATCTTTTCATTCTTCATAAAGCAATTTAATTAAACATACATTTTTAGGATCGAATACCATAGCGTAGCCGCATATATATGGTTTTACCTCGATGCAACGCTGCGGCATTATGTCTTGATAAGATATTACACGGCCCAAGCCATATACAGGAACTACTGCCTCTTGTCCTATTACAGGATGT
>JAUSPO010000143.1 GCA_030656575.1 Bacillota bacterium | reverse complement strand
GAGTTTTAAGTGACGAAGCTTTAGCGTAGTAACTCCCCTCCCTCCCGGCACCCTGCAGCAGAGCGCTTCGCGCACGCTGCAGGGACGTGAAGCGTGTGCGCAGCACCCTACTCCAACGAGGGCAAGGAACAACAACAAGGGGGATATAATGGATGAAAGGGATTTGTACAGGGCTAAAGAGGCAATGCAGTCTGCAATGAAAGGTCCTACGAGGCTGGTACTGATTATCGTGGCGGTTGTGTTGTTTTTACTTTTTTTACACCCCCTGGTTCAGATTGGGCCGGGGGAAAGAGGGATTGTCCTTAATTTTGGTGCTGTGCAGAATTATGTGCTTGAAGAAGGGCTGCATTTTAGAATACCTATCATGCAGAGGATTGTCCCGGCAGATGTTAAGGTTCAAAAATCTATAACAAGTGCTGCTGCTGCATCCAAGGATCTCCAAGAAGTGACGTCAGAGGTTGCACTTAACTATCACATAATACCAGATAAGGTAAATTCGGTCTATCAGTCCATCGGCATACACTTTAAAGAGCGGATTATAGATCCTGCAGTGCAGGAGGTAGTAAAGGCTGTGACAGCCATGTATACAGCGGAAGAACTTATCACGAAGAGGCCAGCAGTAAGCGATGCAATGAAAACAAACCTTACCGAAAGACTTAGTGAACACAACATCGCAGTTGATGCTTTTTCTATAGTCGGTTTCAGTTTCTCCAATTCATTTACGGAAGCTATTGAGTTAAAGCAGACAGCAGAACAACATGCACTGAAGGCGCTGAGAGACCTGGAGAGGATAAAGATAGAGGCTCAGCAGAAGATTACATCAGCTAGGGCAGAAGCAGAGTCCCTGAGACTACAGAGAGCAAATATTTCAAAGGATCTTATAGAACTTAGAAAAATAGAGGCTAATATCATGGCTATAGAAAAATGGAACGGAATCCTCCCCCAAGTTACCGGCGGTGGAGCAATTCCATTTATAGGTGTGGGAGATATAGAAAAGAAATAAACAATACATATTCAGCGAACACCTAACTACCGCTCAGAAATGCCGGTATAATCTAAGGTCGAGGATGGCTTCATATAATATTTGGGCTGACTACACAACCAAATTAAAAGCATGTTTTCAATCTTCATTTCCTTCGGTAAACTCATCTTAATTGTTTTTCTCCTGGGAATCGCAGCAATCCTGCTTCTTCCAATCATTATTCTTCTCATCCTGAGATTCAGCAGTACCTCACGCCGCGTCATCTTCAAAATCTGGGAGGAAAACACTACCCAAATAAGCAGCCCGGCCCAGTCAGGGTATCCCAACTTGATTGTCCAAAAATAAGGGTTCGCTACAAAAAATGCCTCAAACTAAAATAATTTGCACTTTAGGTCCGGCGTCAAACCAAGCGGGTGTCCTCTTCAAGATGATGCGTGGGGGGATGGATGTAGTAAGGTTAAATTTTTCCCACGCAAGCCTCCAGAAACATCTCCATCTGATACATTTGGTAAGAGAGCTAAATAAAAAATACCACCGGCGAATAAAGATATTAGGTGATTTGGAGGGTTATCGGATAAGAATTGGCAGACTCAAAGGAGGTAAGCCTGTCACAGTTAAAAAAAACCAGACCGTTTGGCTAACAACCCAGGATATCTTAGGAACCGGCAGTCTCATTCCGTTTGATTATCATGGTTCCTTAACTTCGGTTAAAAAAGGCCAACATATTTATATTGACGATGGTAATATTGTCTTGTTGGTTGAAACTTGCGAGGAAAAGTGTTTGAAAACCAGGGTGATTATTCCGGGATTAATCAAAGAACGTAAAGGAATTAACATGCCTGGTGTTCCGCTAAACTTTAAAGGGTTGCGATCAAAAGATAGGGGAGATATCGACTTTTGCATAAAAAATAAAATCGACTATATCGCCCAATCTTTCGTGAGGAACAAAGCCGATATTCTCATCCTGAGAAAATATCTCACGAATTGTCCGCATAAATTACAGGTTATTGCAAAGATTGAAAATAGAGCGGGCATTAGAAATATTGACGAGATAATTAAAGTTTCCGACGGAATTATGATTGCAAGAGGTGATATGGGTATATCTGTTCCAATATACGAAGTTCCTATAATTCAAAAAAATATCATCAGGAAATGTAACCGGGCAAAAAAATTTGTCATTACCGCTACACAAATGTTGGAAAGCATGACTGAAAACCGTATTCCTACAAGAGCAGAAATTTCAGATATAGCCAATGCCATACTGGATGGGTCGGATTATCTAATGCTTTCTGCGGAGACTGCGGTTGGGTTGTATCCGGCAGAATGTGTAGAGGTAATGAACGAAACAATCAAGTTTACAGAAAAAACGTATCCAAACTTTATCCTTAGGCAGGACAAACCTATAACCTTGATCATGGAACAAGCCTTAAAATACTCTTTCCTTCTAAACCGTTAATAGACACTCCGCAACAAGGTACTAAGTGGAACGCCAACAGTATTATTGTAAAATTAACCTACAAGAACATCTCTTTCTTGCTGCTTGGAGATGCAGAGGAGGCAACTGAGGAAAAGCTATTAAAAGAACAGGGGGCTGAAGTGTTGTCTTCAACCGTCCTGAAGGTTGCCCACCACGGAAGCAAATACGCAACCACCCAAGAATTCCTGGATGCCGTAAACCCCCAAATAGCAGTCGTTTCTGTAGGAGAAGGTAACAGCTATAATCATTCTGATGATGAAACGTTAAAGAAACTCAAGGATAAAGGCGTTGCGGTATATAGAACTGATTACAATGGCGATATAATTATAGAAACAGACGGTAAGACCTTTGGGGTTATTATACAGAAGCAAGGAGAAAATTAAAATCTACAAAAGAGACGATAACTGGTGCATTGATTATCCATACCGGGGCCAGCGAAAAAAAAGCGCGTCGGCCCCAACAGGAAAGAAGCCGAGGCTGTCCTTGCCAAAATCCGCTCCCAGATAGTTGAAGGTGTTTACTTTGATGTAAAACGAAACGAGAAGGTCAAGTTTAGCGAAATGGCCAAAAAATATATGGATAGCCATTCCAGCGTCAAGAATAGCCCTTCTACTGTAAGCCGTAATCCTTATCTCATAAAAAACGCAGTATTTTGGAAGGAAATATATTTACGAAATCAGAGAAGTTAGATATTGAGCAATATAAGAAGATTAGACTTGAAGCCGGGGTAAGA
>JAUSPO010000142.1 GCA_030656575.1 Bacillota bacterium | reverse complement strand
AGTTTCCTATGGAACGGATCTTTTTATTTTATTTTCAATTTCAAAAAATTTAGCAGGAATCTAATTATACTTATAGAATGGTATATTAAATAAGTTGTTACAAAATATAAAAATGTGCTACTCGTTATGTTTAGTATCCTTCTAATTATTTTGCTTTATATACAAGAGATTTATCACAAATTATCTGAAGGAGGAAATACATATGCATATGGCAGACGCCTTAATCTCACCGGTTGTGGGTGGAATTATGTGGGCAGCGACAGCAGGAGTCGCAGCGTATTCCATCAAAAAAGTTCAAAATGACTTAGACGAGCAAAAAATACCTTTAATGGGGGTAATGGGTGCATTTGTATTTGCAGTTCAAATGATTAACTTTACAATTCCAGGAACCGGATCCAGCGGGCATTTAGGAGGAGGCATGCTCCTTGCAATATTGCTGGGTCCCTGTGCAGGATTTCTTACCATGGCGTCAATTTTAGTGATCCAGGCGTTGTTTTTCGCAGATGGCGGCTTACTTGCTTTGGGCTGCAATATTTTTAATCTCGGTTTTTACACATGCTTTATTACTTACCCTCTAATTTATAAATGGATTATGCGCAATGGTTACTCCACCCGCCGAATATTTAGTGGGGCAATATTATCCGCCATCATAGGCCTTCAGTTCGGTGCGTTTAGTGTAGTTCTCCAAACCCTCTTTTCGGGTAAAACGGAGTTACCCTTTGGCACGTTTGTAATGTTGATGCAGCCCATTCACCTTGCTATTGGAGTGGCGGAAGGTCTTGTCACTGCCGCTGTCGCAGGGTTCGTTTGGAAGATGCGCCCTGAAATCATTGATAAAGGAGTTTTTGGTAAGGCATCAGGCAGTATTTCAATTAAGAAAGTCCTTGTTGGGCTTGCCGTAGTTGCAGTTATAACCGGAGGTATTTTCTCATGGTTCGCATCGGCAAATCCTGATGGATTAGAATGGGCTATGTTTTATACTTCGGGTAAAGAGGAACTCGAAGCTCCAGAGGGTATTCACCAAACCCTGGCCTCTATTCAGGAGAGGATTGCGTTTTTGCCTGATTACACCTTTAAAACGCAGGAACAAGAAACAAATTCTGATGATACAGAGGCTGAAGAAGCATGGCCTGCTGTGGATGCTGGAACAAGTGCAGCCGGATTGGCTGGCGGTATAATGACTTTACTTTTAGCTGGAATAACAGGTTTTTCTATACACTTAATTAAAAAGCGGAATAAAGCAAGCGCTGTTTAAAGGAAACGAGGCGGGGCTTTCAGCCCCGCCATTTTAATAATAGGATTTGATGATAGTTATGTCAAACATAATAAAATCATTATACAATATCAGAATGCTTGATGAACTTGCAGAAAAAAGAACATTTATTCACAATATACATCCGCTTATAAAGGTCTTAACCACATGCGTGTATTTAACAGTAACTGTATCTTTCGACAAGTATGAATTAAGCGGTTTATTGCCGCTTATATTTTATCCTGTTGTTATGATAACTCTGGCGGAAATTCCTATGATTCCAATTTTGAAAAGGATGCTTGTAGTTATACCTTTAATAATAGGTATAGGAATTTTTAATCCTTTGTTTGATCATAAGCCTATGGTTGTGCTGCCATGGATTCAGATTTCCGGAGGTTGGATATCCTTTTTTTCAATTATGTTTAAAGGCGGCTTTACAATACTGGCAGCACTCATCCTTATAGCGACAACGGGTATGACAAGGATTGCATCGGCTCTCCGTATGATCAGAGTTCCACGTTTGTTCGTGCTTCAGCTTTTACTCACTTACCGTTATATCTCGGTTTTGATGGAAGAAGCTGGCCGGACATGGAATGCCTACATGCTGCGTGCACCGGGGCAAAAAAGCGTAAACCCCAAAGCATGGGGGCCCTTGGCAGGGCAGATGCTGATGCGCACTTACGACAGAGCCCAAAGAGTTTATCAGGCAATGGGATTAAGGGGATTTAACGGAGAATACAATCCGGGAGACGTAAAAAAAGTAACTGTAAAGGATATTTTATATTTTACTTGTTGGGCAGCTTTTTTTGCCGTTAGCAGGTATTTTAACCTTCCTGCGCTGATTGGGGAAGTAGTTACAGGAGTGATGAAATGAGCCATCATATTGTTGATTTTATTGATATATACTTTACTTATCCTGATGGGAAACAAGCTGTAAACGGAATTACATGCCGCATCAATCATGGCGAATCGGTGGGTATTGTTGGAGCTAATGGGGCTGGTAAGTCCTCGCTTTTAATGTTACTTACCGGTATTCTTTTGCCGGCAAAAGGAGAAATACGTGTTGGGGAAACTCCCGTTACAAAGAAAACCCTGTCTGTTATTCGGCAAAAAATTGGTTTTTCTTTTCAAGATCCTGATGACCAGCTTTTTATGACTACTGTATATGATGATGTTGCTTTTGGACCCCGTAATTATGGAATAGACGAGCCGGAGGTTAAAAAAAGAGTGATGAAGGCACTCGAAACAGTAGGTGCTGTACACTTAAAAGACAGGGCACCCTATAAACTTTCGGGTGGTGAAAAACGGGCAGCCGCAATTGCAGCGGTTCTATCTTTGGAACCGGATATCCTTGTGATGGACGAGCCTACAGCCGCACTTGACCCCAAAGCCAGGCGAAGACTTATGAACCTTCTGAAAGGTTTTTTACACACCAAAATTATTGCCACTCATGACCTGGATATGGTGCTGGAGATTTGTGAAAGAACCATAGTGTTAAAAGAGGGCAGAGTTGTTTGTGACGGGCTGTCGCCAGAAATACTTAATGATGAAGAGTTGTTGGAACAATGCGGATTGGAAAAACCTCTTGCACTTCAGAACTGTCCTGTATGCGGATCAGGAAAGCTTTATGGATCTCTTCTTGAAGGTACAGGGAAGTAGGGTTATAATTATGCAGGGGGTGACGAAACGTCACTACGTAATTATATCTAAAGGGGATGTTTTTGTTTTGAAACCTTCGGAAAATGAAAAAGAAATTATCATAGAACATGTCGCTGAAATACTCGGGGGCTGGCGGGCAGACCGTGAGAATCTGATACCAATTCTTCAGGATGTCCAGGATCGTCTGGGTTACCTGCCCGGCGTGGCCATGGAGAAAATTGCCACTGCGATGGATATTCCTGCTGTGGATGTTTTCGGCCTGGCCACTTTTTATAATCAGTTTCGTCTTAATCCACCTGGTGACCACCAGTTTAAAGTATGTATGGGGACGGCCTGTTACATGGTCGGTGGGAATATAGCGATGGATTCTTTTAAAAGGCGCCTGAGTATTGGAGAAGGAGATACAACCCCCGATCGGAAGTTCAGCCTGGAGCGTGTCGTCTGTGTGGGCTGTTGTTCAATTGCCCCGGTCGTTGTGGTGGATGATATGATTGAAGGAAAAGTAACTCCTACCCGCGTTGATGGAATTTTACTCGCGTTTGAAGATAAACATCAGAAAAAGGATGATAACAAGGGAAATCAGGGCCAGGAAGGGGTTTAATCTTATGAGTGCAATAGTGATAGAAGGATACTACGCAGGTCTAAAGTCAAAGGCCGATCATAAACTTCTACCTTTAAAGGAAAAACCGGTTATATGGGTTGGCACAGCCACCTGTGGTAAAGCTGCAGGCGCAATAGAGGTCAGAGAGGCATTTAAAAAGGAGATTAAGAGCAGGGGGCTGGATGCTGAGGTTATGGAGGTGGGCTGTATGGGCCACTGCTATGCTGAACCTCTTACAGTCATTTCCAAACCTGGTTTTCCCCCACTCTGTTACGGTCACGTGGACGAAGGTCTTGTCAAACGTTTAGTTGAAGATTTTTTAGTGAACGATGACCCATGTTATGAATATGCAATGGTAGCGCTGGAGCCAAACGATATTTTCCCTACGTTAACTGATTTTCCCAGGGGAGCATATGAAGAAAAGATCATCCTTGAAGACTGTGGCTTTATTGACCCTGAAGATATAGATCATTACATTGCCAGGGAAGGCTATGCCGCCCTGGCCAAAGTGTTGACGATGAAGCCGGAAGAAGTGCTGGAGGAGATTAAGGCATCAAATCTTCGGGGACGGGGAGGAGCCGGTTTTCCTGCAGGTATTAAATGGGAAGCCTGCAGAAAGTCACCCGGCAGTGAGAAGTATGTCATTGTAAATGCTGACGAAGGAGATCCCGGGGCATTTATGGACAGGAGCATTCTTGAGTCCAATCCCCATCTAGTCATCGAAGGCCTGATCATTTCTGCTTATACCATAGGCTCTTCCAGAGGCTATTTTTATGTGCGGTCGGAATATCCGCAGGCCATTCGCAGGCTTGAAACAGCACTGGAGCAGGCCCGGGAAAAGGGGCTGCTGGGGAACTCCATTATGGGCAGTGATTTTAACTTTGATATTGAGATATTCAGGGGTTCAGGAGCCTTTGTCTGCGGTGAAGGAACAGCCCTCATTAACTCAATGGAAGGGAAAATGGGTATTCCGGAACACCGGCCTCCCCGCCTGGCTGAATCCGGTTTTCGCGGTAAGCCCACTTTGCTCAACAATGTAAAGACTTTTGCATATGTTCCAGCTATTATAAGAAAAGGCGCAGACTGGTTTAAAAGTACAGGTACTTCCAAGAGCCCGGGAACGGCTGTTTTTTCTCTGGTAGGCAAAGTGGGTAATTCCGGACTGGTAGAGGTCCCCATGGGGACTACCTTACGGCAGCTTGTCTATGACGTGGGAGAAGGTATTCCCGGAGAAAAAAAATTTAAAGCTGTGCAGATCGGAGGCCCTTCAGGAGGCTGTCTCCCTGAATCGGCCCTGGATGTTCCCATCGATTTTGATTCTCTTCATGAAGCGGGGGCAATCATGGGTTCCGGGGGGCTGGTCATTCTCGATGAAGATGACTGTATGGTGGCCATAGCCCGTTATTTTTTAGAATTTACCCAGAAGGAATCCTGCGGCAAGTGTACATTCTGCCGTCTGGGAACCAAACATATGCTCGACATCCTGACGAGGATTACCAAGGGTCAGGAGGAAGACCTCGCCTCTCTTGACATTCTCAGGGAGTTGGCGGAGGATATAGAGGCCGGTTCTCTCTGCAATTTGGGGAAAACAGCGCCGAATCCGGTTCTTACCACTATCCGCTACTTTCTGGACGAATATAAGGAGCATATCGTCAATAAGCGCTGTCCCGCCCTGATGTGCACAGATCTGATTGCTTTCTATATTGCGCCGGAAAAATGCAGTAAACTCTGCAACGCGTGCGTGGGAAGCTGTCCCACAGAAGCTGTTTATACAAGGGAAGACGGCCTGAAAGCTATCAATCAGGATAAGTGTGTAAAATGTAATAACTGCCTGAAAGCCTGCCCTACGGAATACAGCGCTGTTATAAAGTTATCTCCCCCTGAGCTGGTGGTAGAAAAAGAGAGGGAACAAAAATGAGCAAAACTATTACGCTAACCATAGACGACCGCAAAGTAACAGCTCCGGAAGGTGAAAAGCTGTTGTGGGTTGCTCTTGAAAACGATATCTATATTCCCAACCTCTGTGCAATCAAGGAAGAAGGCAGGCCTTCTGCGAGCTGCCGCCTCTGCTTCGTGCATGTAGAGGGTCTTCCTGCGCCAGTGACGTCCTGCACACAGGCTGTTAGGGAGGGGATGGTGGTAAAGACGAGGACTCCACAGGTTGACAGGCTTGTTCGGACCGCCTTTGAATTATTACTCTCAGACCACCGCCTGAAGTGTTCCACATGCCCCCAAAATCGCTCCTGCGAACTGCAGAAAATTGCCAGGGCGAGGGGGCTGAAGCTGAAGCTGAAACGCTTTAAATCTCTCGGAAAAGAATACCCGTTGTATGAAAGCCCCGGTCTTTTTACCTTTGACCGCAGCAGATGTGTTTTATGTGGACGCTGTGTCTGGGTTGACCATGAAGTCGCCAAAGTAGGTGCCATTGGTTTCGCCCGTCGGGGACTAAAACGGATGGTTACCACTTTTGGAAATATTGATCTGGATGCTTCTTCCTGCACTGAATGCGGCCTTTGTGTAAAAGCCTGCCCGGTGGGCGCCCTTAACTTTACGGGAGAGCAAAGTTCCGAAAAAGACGGTTAAACTTATATAATAAAATGCAGAAAGAAGTCTAAAAAAACGCTCACTGCCCAATGGGGCAGTGAGCGTTTTTTAAAAGTCTATTACCATAAAAAACAAACGCTTGACAGTTTATGAGGAAAAATGGATTAGAGATGAGTGTTGATATTTAGAAAATTAAAGGAATATAAACTTATTATGCAGAATTATATTTGAATAGTTTAATTAAGGAGTGACTATCGTGGCAAAGGTAACTAGAATTCCTAATTTCTGGGATAATTTAGGCCCACTTGGGAGAGCTATTTTGGACTCATCCCCGGAAGGCATTCTGATAAGCGATGATCAGGGTTATATTTTATTTACAAATGAGGCTTATTATAAAATAATCCAATGTAATGGACAAAAACGTATAGGAACAAATATATTTGGCACTAATCCTAACGGGGCTTTGGCTGAAGCCTTAAGTACTGGAAAGCCGGTTTATGGAAAAAAACATCGTCCTCCAGGCTCGCGAACAGATGTTTTAGCACATGCTTATCCGGTATATTTAAATGGAAAGCTTTCGTTTGGAGTAGTCTTTTTTCATGAATTAACTGATGCATTGGAAATCTTAGAACAAATAGCCCGGTTTCAAGAATCTTTTAGAATTCTTTCCAGTAAAATTGAAAGTATAGGTCAAGCTCCCTATACTTTTTCTTCAATTGTTGGACAAAGTGAATCTTTAATTCAAGCCCTGACAATAGCTAAGAAAGTTGCATTAACTGATTCTACAGTGTTGCTAAGGGGTGAAAGTGGAACAGGTAAAGAACTGTTTGCTGCTGCTATTCATAATGCCAGTTATCGCTTTAAAAGGCCCTATATTCATGTAAACTGCGCTGCCATACCTGACAATCTCTTAGAAAGCGAGTTTTTTGGTTATGAAAAAGGTTCTTTTACTGGTGCTAATCAACAGAAGATAGGAACATTTGAATTAGCTAATGAAGGTACTCTTTTTCTTGACGAAATTGGTGATATGGATATAAAACTACAGTCTAAGCTTTTACAGGTGCTCCAAAGCGGTCAATTTCGGCGTATTGGAGCAACAACAAATACAAAAGTTAATGTTCGAGTTATTGCCGCAACAAATCAAAAATTAGAACAACTTATAGAAGAAGGGAAATTTCGTCAGGATTTGTATTATAGATTGAATGTGGTTGAATTTTTAATTCCTCCCTTGAGAGACAGAACAGAGGATATTCCTTTATTAGTAGAACATTTTTTAAAGAAGAGTGAAAACATAGCTGGCAAAAACATAAAAAAAATTTCTGATATAAATTTGAATAAATTTCAGAATTATTCATGGCCGGGCAATGTACGTGAATTAGAAAATGTTTTAGAACGGATGATTACATTATCCGAAGAAAATGTTCTTCTTTCGGATATCCAAACTGATTTATCTAATATCCCTTCCCTGGAAGAAATGGAAAGAGTCATGATTAAAAAGGCTCTTAAGAAATTTGGAAATACGCTCAATGGAAAAAAGCAGGCAGCTAAAGCATTGGAAATTTCATTAACTACTTTGTATAATAAATTAAAAAAAATGAATCAAAATCTATAAATTATAACTATAATTTCACAAATTAAAATTTTATATTTAAAAAATTGAATAATACTTTAATGCAATTCTACTGTCTTTAGGGCGATAAGCAGAAAAAACATTTTAATTATTAAAACTTTAATCTTTGTTAATACAAGCAATAGGTGAGAAAATCGAACTTTTTTAAATGGCATAAAAATTGCATAAATTTAATTATTGTGCGAGGTCGAAGGGAGGTGCTTAATTACGAAAGAGTAAGCAGCTAGTAATTTCGTGGGCGGTCTGAAAGGCCAGAAAATGGAGGATGTTTTTTTGTGAACTAAAATTGAGAAGGGGTTGATTTACATGAGAAAAAAAACAACCAGATACCTTGTAGCATGGTTTATTTTGCTGTTGCTTATCTCATTTGCTGTAGGTTGTTCTACTCCTAAGGCTAATGATAAAACCGAAACAGGTACATTATTTAATATGGGAACTCATCCGGTAGGCACATTGTTTAATGCGTTGGGTTCTGGCCTTGCAACAGTCATTAGTCAGCAATCTCCTTATGAAATAAGAGTAATAGCAACATCCGGACCAGTGGAATGGTTTCCTTCATTTGCTTCCAGAGAAATAGATGTGGGAGTCTTAAATACTTGGGACGCAATGATGGGCTGGAAGGGTGAATCTGATTATGAAGGAATCTCCAAAGGCGAAGGGTTTCCTGTACGTTTATTAACTATCGGCTGTCCGACCATGATTAGCGGGATTGTAGCCGAGGACTCGGGTATAAAAAGTGCACAAGATATCATAGGAAAACGTTTTGTAAGCAACTTCACAGGATCGGCAGGGATAACAGCCCAGGCCAGAGCATTTTTAGCTAACCATAATTTAACAGAGGATGATATTAAAAGTATTTCTGTTCCAAGCGTTGTTGATGGAGTGACTGCAGTTATGGAAGGAAAAGCCGATGCAAGTGCATGTGCTGTAACAGGTATGGCTGCAGTGGAAGAACTCGATGCAACGAAAGGTGCCCGCTTCCTCAGCTTTGACCCGGCACCTGATGCTGTTGCGCGTATGCAGAAAGAGTTCCCGGGATACCTGGTTAAAGTTGAACCGGGACCCAGGGGAGTTCGTGAACCGATCTATGCAATGGCTTACGATATTGTACTAGTAGCGCGTACAGACCTTTCTGAAGATGTGGCCTATAACATTGTTAAAACTTTATGGGAAAATTATGAGGAATTAGCCCCAATCCATCCTCTCCTAAAAAACTGGACTCCGGACAGGTTTGTCACAGAGATGGCAACCATACCTTATCATCCGGGTGCCATCAAGTTTTATAAGGAACAGGGCGTTTGGAATGATGCATCAGAAAAACTGCAGAACGAACTGCTCAAACAAGAAAAATAGCAAATTCCCGTTTAGCTAAATCTTAACTTCGGTGTTTAGATGGCGAAGAGGGACGCCCACTAATATAAGAGTGGGCGTCTCAGGAAGTAAATTTATTTGACTAACAGTAAAACTTGAAGTTCATTTATAAGGAAGCGAAACATTGCACTAAGAAAAAATTACGGGGTGATTTGGAAGGACATGGTAGATTATGGAATTTAAACAAGATCGTTTTCGCACTTTAAAAGGTCCACTCCGAGTTATTGAAAAAATCTTGAGTGTTGCGATTCCACTTACAGGAATATTTTTTATTCTTGATATTCCAATATATTTTGGGGTATCTTTTTTTAAACAGCAGTATTTAGGGCTATTTTTAGGTATGGTAATGGCTTTGATGTTTCTTATTCGGCCCGCGTCTCCTCATGGAAGTCGGGAAAAAGTGCCGTTCTTTGACCTGATTTGTGCCCTATTAAGCCTTGCTATTGGTTTCTATGTTTTTATTCACTATCCTATACTAATTGCTACAATTGGCGTAATCTCCACATTTCGGGTTGTTGTCGGTATTATCATCCTCATACTGATCCTGGAAAGTGTGAGACGGCTTGCAGGATGGATACTGGTAAGTATTGTGTTATTTTTCTTATTATATAATCGCTTTGGCTACTTACTTCCAGGATTATTATCTACATCCCAGGTAAGCTCGGGTAGGATTATAACACAAATATTTTTAGGAGCAGGTTCTATCTACGGAGTAGCACTTCATGTTGCTGCGGTTGTTGTATTTCCCTTTGTCCTTTTTGCCCAGGTGCTTTTTGGGACAGGTGGTGCTGAGTTTCTTTTTCGTGTTTCAGAAGCATTGATGGGGCGTTTCAGGGGAGGTCCCGCCAAAATTAGTATTATGGTAAGTTCTTTATTTGGCACATTATCCGGAAGTGCAGTAGCGAATGTTGCAAGTACAGGATTAATAACGATTCCATTAATGAAAAAAACCGGTTATAATTCAGCTTATGCCTGCGCCATTGAAGCTGTTGCTTCAACAGGTGGAGTTATCGCTCCACCGATTATGGGTGCGGCGGCTTTTATTATTGCGGAACTTTTGGGAATACCTTATGCGGAAGTGGTAAAGGTAGCCTTAGTACCTGCAGTTTTATATTATCTCTGTCTTTTCATTCAGGTAGATCTCAGGGCTTCAAAAGAGGGCCTCAAAGGACTTCCCGCCGAGCAAATTCCCCCCCTAATACGAGTTCTGCTCAATGGATGGTTATATATAATCCCTTTTGCTGTTTTAGTTTACTTAATATTTTTCCGTTATATGAGGCCTGAAGTATCTGCTCTCTATGCTTTACTATCATTATTGGTAATATCTCTTTTTAAAAAAGAAACCCGCTTAAAGCTGCGCCCAACAATGAATTTCTTTGAAGGAGCCAGCAGAGGGATGTTTGAAATAGCTATAATAGGTGCTGCGGCAGGTGTGATCATAGGAGTGATGACCTATAGTGGCATTGGGCTCACTTTTTCAAGAATATTGACGGAAATAGCAGGGAGCAATCTATTGTTCTTAGCAGTCCTGACTGCCATAGCCAGTTTAGTCCTTGGAATGGGAATGCCTGTAACCGCTGCTTACCTCCTTTTGGCTTTACTTGTGGCTCCTGCTTTAATACGGTTGGACGTTAATCCATTAATAGCCCATTTATTTATTTTCTACTTTGGGGCCTTTTCATTTATTACTCCCCCGGTGTCTCTTGCCACTTATGTTGCTGCATCTATCGGGGAAGCGGATTTTATGAAGACCACTCTTCAATCATTAAAACTTGCATTTGCCGGTTTGGTTGTTCCCTTTATTCTACTTTTCAACCCTGCCATAGGGCTTATGGGGACAACAGGTGAGATAGTCCTGGAAGTTTTTTGTGCTGTAGTAGCAGTTTCCGCGATCAGTATCGCAATGGAAGGTTATTTTCACAGAAAGATATCAATCATTTTTCGGATAATTCTTGTAATGCTTTCTATAATGCTCTTTTTACCTTTACACTGGATGTTCTCTATGATGGCTCTTGCAGCGCTGGCAGTAATCACAATTTTTAATTATCTGCCAAAAAAATCTTTCAAGCAGGAAGTCAGCAATAAAACTAATTGAGAGGTGGATAATAGTGGCCAAAGATTTAAAACACTTTTTAGACAAAGTTAAAAAAGAATTACCAGATGATTACGTGGAGGTTACCCGCCCGGTTAACCCGGATAATTACGATGTAACAGCAATTCTTGAGCATTTGACTCAAGAAAAGAAGTTTCCGCTGGTGGTATTTAAAAATCCAAGCAACTTGCAGGGGAATGAGGCAGGGATTTCAATAGTATCCAATGTTTTCGCCAGAAGAGAAAGATGTGCCCTGGCCCTTGATTGGCCTGCCGACCAGCCCAACCTTCCCTTAAGCCTTGAATATGCCCGTTTGGAAAGGGAACATGTGCCTCCACTGGTAATTAAGAAGGATGAAGCTCCGGTGAAAGAAATAATTCTAAAGGGAAAAGAAGCAGACCCTGCGATACTTCCCGGTGTGCGCCATTATGAGATGGATTTAAGCCCTGTTTTCACGATGACACTTGTCATGAAAGATCCGGACACCGGTATCTACGATATTACATTTGCCAAAGCATTTTACAAAGGTTCACAAAGGTTGGGAATATCCATTCATACTCCCCATCTTGAACGTATAAAAAATAAATACGAAGAACGAAATCAGCCTGCGCCGGTGGTTATCATTCTTGGGCATCACCCGGCATTTTTTCTTGGTTCACTGGCATTAAGCCCTTATGATTCAGATGATTATGCTACAGTTGGTTCCTTTTTACGTGAGCCCCTCAGACTGGTTGAATCAGAAACCTGGGGCAAAGATTTTTTGGTTCCCGCAGATGCAGAAATCTTAATCGAAGGAGTAATTCCTCCCGGAGAAAAAGAGATTGTAGATCCGTTTGGTGAAGTTACGAGACATTACCAGGCTCAATGCATACGTCAGGCCATGGATGTGACAGCGATTACAAGGCGGAAGAATGCCATTATGCAGGATATATTTTCCGGCCACGAGGGTCACTGGAACCTGGGGGCCATACCCAAAGAAGGAAGTGTATATAATGCAGTAAACAAAAGATATGGGAATGTAAAAGCTGTACACATGCCTCATTCCGGAATAGGAAGGCTGGCATGCTACATTTCCATTGACAAAAAGAAAGAAGGAGACGGCAAACTTGCCGGTATGGCAGCACTCTTGGAATCATGGACAATTCAGGTTGCTGTAGTCGTTGATTCCAATCTAGATGTCTTTAATGAAAATGAAGTGGTCTGGGCCAGGTTAGCCA
>JAUSPO010000140.1 GCA_030656575.1 Bacillota bacterium | reverse complement strand
GAGGAGTAGATACTATGAATTTTGAAAGAGGTACAGAATACCAGCTGGAAATTTTGGAAAGAAATGTTTTTAACATGGTCTTTGTTATATCAAAATCAGCAATAACTCCATCTTTTAATGGCCTTATAATTTCTATGTTCTTAGGATTACGCCCGATCATTTTTTTTGCTTCCAGACCAACAGCAATTATTGAACCATTATCCCTGGAAATAGCAACAACAGAGGGTTCACGCAGGACAATCCCTTTACCCCCCAGATAGACAAGTGTATTGGAAGTACCCAGATCAATACTGGCGCTCCTGGCAAGAATTCTGGTAAGTAATGACATTAAAACTACCCCTTTCAATTTCCGTCTGGCGTGTGAATTATATCAATCTTCTAAAGTTGTCACAAGATGAATTGTTTTCCAGAAAACACTTGTTTTTTGCATGCTTTCATTACTTTGTAAGCATGCTGCTTATGAAGTCTTTCCCATGCAGGAAAAAAACGGTTCCCGGCGAAGTAAAGTAAGAAAATCATTTAACGTAGGAGATACGAAACTAATGGGTAAGCAAATAATGGCAATCGTTAACCCTGCTTCATCAAACGGAAAAACGGGTCGACGCTGGCCTGAACTGAACAGGTTTATGCAGGAAAAGGGATTGATTTATGACTTTCTTTTAACACAAGGACCGGGAGATGCAGCAAAGATTGCCTGCCGTGCCCTTGAAGAGGGCTACAGGACTATTCTTTCTGTAGGTGGTGACGGTACTCTGAATGAAATAATCAATGGTATTTTTGAAGTAAGTGATGAATTAAGAAGGCTCGTTACAATTGGAGTTATCTCCATGGGAACAGGGGGAGATTTCGTCAGAACTTTACAAATACCAAAAGATATTGAGAAGGCAATTGACTGTATCTCCAACGGCCGAAAAAGACGAATTGATTTAGGAATAGCAAGCTTTCTAAAACCAAACGGCGAGAAAATATCCAGGTATTTTTGTAACATTGCAGATATAGGGTTGGGCGGGGATACAGCAGCGAGAGTGAACAGAACCTCTAAGGTTTTTGGAGGATTTATTTCCTTTTTATATAGCACGATCCTTTCTCTTCTTCTTTATAAAAATAAAATGATAACAGCTGTTATTGATGAACAGTTTGAAAGAAAAGGTAAAATCTCAACCCTCGTTATAGCAAATGGTCAATACTTTGGTGGGGGTATGAAAATCGCGCCGCTGGCTCAACCGGATGATGCTCTTTTTGACATTCTCTTCCTCCATGATATGAGCAAAACAAAACTGCTTCTCAACCTTTTCAAGGTTTATAAAGGTAAGCATTTATCAGTAAAAGGAGTCGAGTTAATGAGGGGGAAAAAAGTGGTAATTACCTCTCCGGAAGAGGCCCTTGTAGAACTTGATGGGGAGCAGCCCGGCAGAACACCTTTGGAAATAGAAATTCTCCCTGGGGCCATGCAGTTTTTTGTATAAAATATATAAGCGAAACCCAAGAATATATAGAAAGAGCACCACTTGTGTATATGGTGCTCTTTGGTAATTTCCATACTAACTAACATTAACTACGTGTCACAACAATGTAACACCACTAAAGAATTATTACGATTAAACCTCCGCTACCTTCATTAATAACCTTTTCAAGAGTTTCCTGCAGTTTCTGCTGAGCATTTACCGGCATGTTACTGAGTTTACCTGAAATACCGTCTTTTACCAGCTCATACATAGATTTTCCAAATATATTTGATTCCCATAATTTCTCAGGATTTTCTGCAAACTCTTCCATTAAGTAGTTTACCAGTTCTTCGCTCTGTTTTTCAGTACCAACAATCGGAGTAAATTCGGATTTGATATCTACACGAATCATGTGCAGGGATGGAGCACTGGCCTGGAGACGGACTCCAAAACGGCTTCCTTGCCTGATAATCTCCGGTTCTTCCAGCGTTATTTCCTCCAGGTAGGGAGGTACAATACCGTAACCGGTTTCTTTAACAGATTGAAGAGCTTCGGCCACTTTACTATATTCTTTTTTAGCAATTGAAAAATCCTGTAATACCTTTAAGAGGTCTGCTTCATCCTCAATTTCCACTCCACATATATCTGAAAGAATTTTGTCATACAGACTCTGCGGAGCGGTAATCTCCACAAAAGCTAAACCGCTGCCAAGTTCAACATTCCTGATATATACATCTTCCACAAAATCATATTTCTTCAGTTCTACAATGGATGTATCCATATCTCTCAAACGATCTACACTAAGGATATGATCACGAATAGCTTTTGTAAAATCAGCAACTACCCAATGTGTCGGTTCTAACACCTCAACCCAGGCTGGCAGGTTTATACTTATTTCCTGAACAGGAAACTCATAGAGAACCTCTTTAAAGAGTAGATTAATATCATTCTGACTTAGTTCCAGACAGTTAAGGGAAACAACAGGGACTTCGTATTTTTGTGATATTTCTTCTTTAAGGTGCAGAGTACTCTCAGAGAAAGGTTTCGTCGAGTTAAGAACCACAACAAATGGTTTGCCGATCTCTTTTAACTCATCAATAACCCGTCTTTCAGCATCAACGTAGTTTTCACGTGGAATATCCGTTATGGTCCCGTCTGTAGTAACAACAACTCCTATGGTTGAATGATCCTTAATGACCTTTCGTGTCCCAATTTCTGCAGCTTCTTCAAAAGGTATAGGATCATCAAACCATGGGGTGGATACCATACGCTGGTTTCCCTGATCGTCATAACCCACGGCCCCTGCGACGGAATAGCCCACACAATCCACTAGTCTTACTCTCATGGAAATATTCTCATCAAAGGTGATTTCTATGGCTTCATCAGGAATAAACTTCGGCTCTGTGGTCATAATAGTTTTTCCAGCACTTCCCTGGGGCAACTCATCCTTTGTTCTTTCCAGGACATGAGGGTTATTAATATTGGGGAGAACGAGTATTTCCATAAATTTTTTAATAAATGTTGACTTACCCGTCCTAACCGGACCTACAATTCCTAAATAGATATCACCACCAGTTCGTTCAATAATATCCTGAAAAAGGTCGAACTTCACAATTTCTCCCCTCCTTTTGTTTACGGGCGTGTAATAACTAAATGTTTTAACGTTATATTTATATGAAGATAAACGGACAATATTACATTTAATAAAGAAAAACCTGTCTTGTTTTTTTCAAACAGTACAGGTTTATTATTTTCCCAAGAAATTATGAACTTTAAAGTAAATTACTTACTCGAAAGCTACTTCCTCGATCTCATGTCTTTTATCCCTTCTCATAAGGTCTGCTACAGCCTCCCGGGGTTTCATCCCCTCGAATAAAACTCTGTATACTTCTCGGGTAATGGGCATTTCCACATCGCATTGACGTGAAAGATCATATGCCGCAGTTGTGGTTTTAACCCCTTCTGCCACCATCTTCATGGATGATATAATATCCTGCAGAGCGTTATTTTTCCCAAGCATAATCCCTACGTAGCGGTTTCTGCTGAGGGAGCTTGTGCAGGTTACAAAAAGGTCACCGACTCCTGTTAAACCGCTGAAAGTCCCTCTCCTCGCACCAAGAGCAAGGCCCAGGCGGGTGATTTCAACTAACCCACGCGTGATAAGGGCTGCTTTGGTATTATCACCGTAGTTTAAACCCTCACATACACCTGCCCCGATAGCAATAATATTTTTCAAGGCTCCACCCAGTTCCACGCCAATAATATCTGAATTCGTATAAACCCTGAAGTAAGGAGACATAAAGATATCCTGCACTTTTTTTGCCACAATATCTTCCTCTGAAGCTACTACCGTTGCCGTAGGGATCATGCGTCCTACCTCTTCAGCATGATTGGGGCCTGATAACACCGCAACTTTGATGTTTGGAAAATTTGGTGATAATTCTTCAACGATTACCTCGGAAAGCCGTTTCAGGGAACCTTCCTCCAGGCCTTTGGCAGCATTAACGATAATAGTATCTTCCTTAATATAACTCTTTATCAGGGATACTGTTTTCCTTACAGCATGAGAAGGCACTGCCATAACGATAAGATCTTTCCCCCGAACGGCTTCTTCGAGATTGTTTGTTGCTTTTACTGTTGAAGGTAAAGAAACACCTGGCAGATAAGTAGAATTCTCTTTAGCTTGTACTATTTTCTCCAGCAAATCTTTGCTTCTGAGCCACAAAGTAACCTTAAACCCTTTTTGACCAAGCAATAGAGCCAAAGCTGTTCCCCAGCTTCCTGCTCCTATAACCCCTATATTCATATCACTATGAACCTGCCTTTTCCTAAGGTATATTGATCTTTTCTCCCCATTTGGATTCCTTTCCCTTTATGAGTCTCTTAATGTTTGGTATATGTTTCCATATAAGAATTAAACATACTGCCAGTCCAAAAATAATGTAACCGGTGGGATAATGTAAAATAAACATGGAGACTGGAATAGAGATTGCCGCGATTATTGTGCCCAGCGACACATAGCGGGTAATGATAATAACCAGAATAAAGATTGTAAAAACAACAGTAGTTGCTGCGGGGGCTAGTCCCATAAAAACCCCAAGTGTGGTTGCCCCGCCCCGTCCTCCTTTAAAAGCAAAAAAGACGGGCCAATTGTGACCGGCAATTACAGCAAGACCGCACAGCAGGATGACCAACATCGCCCCTGACAGATAAGATGAAAGCAAAATTGCTGCAAGCCCTTTTAGGGCATCAAGGATTAAAACAAGCACTGCATATTTTGTCCCTATAACCCTGGAAATATTGGTGGCGCCTGTGTTTCCACTTCCCAGTTTCCTGATATCCACCCCTTTTATTCTTTTCGCAACTAAATAACCGAAAGATATAGAACCAAGCAAGTAAGACACTAAAATCAGGAAGACCGTCATCTTACTTTTCTCCTTTCCTTTTACGGGATCTAAGTATCAATTTTATGGGAACGCCTTTAAAATCAAAGGCCTCTCTCAAGCGGTTTTCCAGATATCTTAAGTATGAAAAATGAATCAAGGATGCATTGTTGACAAATAGAATAAACGTGGGAGGCTTGATAGAAGCCTGTGTCCAGTAATATATGCTGCCACTTTTTCCCTTTGATGAGGGCAAAGGGTTTACTCCCTGGGCCTCTGTCAAAAGATTATTTAGAACCGGCGTTGAGATACGCATACAGAAATTTTTGTATATCTCTTCAAAAAGATTAAATAAATTCTTTAATCGGCGGGGTTCATGTACAGAAGTAAATATTATGGGAGCAAAGGAAACAAATTTTAAAAACTTTTTGGCATCGTCAACTATTTCTGTTACGAGGCCTTCCTTACGCTGCTCTTTTACCAGATCCCATTTATTTAATGCAATGATCAGAGCTTTACGGTTTTCCAGAATATAGCCGGCAATCTTTTGGTCCTGTTCTGTCACTCCCTCAGTGGCTTCTATCAATAGTAAAGCCACATCGGCTTCATCGATAGCCCTTAAGGAACGCATTACGCTGTAATACTCAACGTTTTCATAAACCTTGCTTTTTTTTCTTATGCCCGCAGTATCAACGAGTATGTATTTTTTTCCATTCCTTTCTATGATTGTATCTATGGCATCTCTGGTCGTCCCCGGTTGATTGGTGACTATTACTCTTTCTTCCCCCAGTAAGGCATTAATAAATGAAGATTTCCCCACATTTGGACGACCCACTACTGCAACACGTATTAAATTTTCATCCTCGGAATCTTTGATTCCCTGAATCGGAAAATACGAGATAATTTTGTCCAAGAGATCGCCAATATTTAACCCGTGAGAGGCTGAAATAGGAAGGGGATCAGATAATCCAAGTTTAAAGAAATCGGCAATAGGTTGTTCTTTAGATTCAATCTTATTAACTACTAAAATAACCGGTTTTTTCTGTCTGCGAAGCAGATGGGCGATATCTTCATCAAGAGGAGTAAGACCCTGCCGTCCGTCCACAAGGAAAACAATCACTACGGCCTCTTCAATGGCTAACTCTGCCTGTTTTTGCACCTGAAGCTCCATTTCTTCTCTGCCAATAAGCGTCAGGCCTCCTGTATCCACTACCAGAAATTCACGGTCCAGCCAGTTTGCGCGTCCGTAGAGGCGATCCCTGGTAACCCCCGACTCCTTTTCCTCAATAGCTCTCCTTCCACCCACAAGACGGTTAAAAAGAGTTGATTTTCCCACATTTGGACGTCCGACGATAGCAACCATTGGAGTTGACAAAACACACTCTCCTTTAAGAAATATCAGACGCTGCTTTTTTCAAAAAAAGACTCCGGACATCGTCCAGCTTCTCAACCGCAGCGATCTTCACATTCAGTTTGTTTTCAAGAATATTTAGGGAAATATCATCAAGAAAGAGATTTGTTCCTTCTTTCAGCATAACTCGGGGAAGAAAGAGCATACTGCCCAAAGGTTTATGATTCAGACAGTCCAGAAGATCGCTGCCTGTAAGCAGTCCGGTAACTGAAACATTGCCCCCCCAAAAAAGATGAGGGACAACATACATGTATGTTTCCAACCCCTTTATTTTATTAAGTTCATTAAGAAATAATTTTAAATAAGGCTCTCCGGATTGTGCTGTTACGAAGGATACTTCCATTTTTTGTTCTAGATGTATGGGCTCTTGTTTGTTTTTCCAAACTTCGAGTTCGTTAAAAAATAGTCTGCCGAGGCCCACCCCGTTTTCAAGCTGTCGGTATTTCCCGTAATGTCTATGGGATGGAAGTTGTGAACCTGAAAGATGGTAAAATTCATCAGCAAGATATACAAACGGAGTCCCAAACTTCTCCATAAACTCATCCTGCAGCTCCGAATATGTTTCAACAATTTCACATGCATCCCCATGTGTGACGCTTTTTAGGGGAGTAAGTTGCTGACGATACCTGGTCAGTCCCACAGGAACAAGGGCAACACTTTCCAGATGAGGAAAAAGAAGAGAAAGATCATTAACAGTTTTCTTTAAATACAACCCGTCGTTAACACCTGGGCAGACAACAACCTGACCATGCATTTCAATGCCTTTTTGGGCTAATGATTTAAGTTGTCCCATGATTTCTCCTGCAGAACTATTTCGCATCATTCTTCGACGGATTTGCGGGTCAGTGGAATGAATGGAAATATAGATAGGAGATAAACCCCTTCGGGAGATTCTTCTAAGATCTAAATCACCTGTGTTTGTGAGGGTGATATAATTCCCGTGCAAAAATGATAAACGGTAATCATCATCTTTTTCGTAAAGTGAAGAACGCAGACCAGGTGGTTGTTGGTCCACAAAGCAAAAAATACAATTGTTTCTACAGCGTCGAAGCGGCCCCATCGTAGAAAGGTTAAACTCCAGTCCCGGATCTTCATCGTATCCCTTTTTAATATTAATCTTTCTAAATGAACCGTCTTTTTTTCGCAGTGATAAAGACAATGTCTCATCAGCGCAGAGGTAATGGTAGTCAATCAGATCATAAAAAAAAGAATTATTTATCTTAAGCAGAAAATCTCTGATTTCAACTCCTGCCTTTGCTGCTGGAGAACCCTTTTTTACACCTGTAACCTGGTAACCCCTCAACATTAGTAATATCTCCTGACAAAATTCCTAAAATTCTATAACTTATTATCCTATTAACTGTAGTTTCTGTCAAGGCTGCAGGTTACGGGAAATTGCCAGCACTGACAAATTAACCCTGTCCTTCTTTAACCTGTTCAACAAGTGTTCTTATTTTTTCGAACGCTATCCTGGATCCAAAATAAAGGAAAACACGACCAATGCCAAGCAGAGACAGTCTTCTTGATAGAAAGCCCCCGAACTTCATGACGATATTAAGACAGGGTTTAGTATCTGCCATTACAATATCATAAGCATCGTTCCCCATTATACGTGTCAAATCTTCTACAAAAGTATCTATAATTTTTCCGGCACCTTTACAGCCCATCACATATATTTCATTATTATTTTCGTCACGACCAACAAAATTAATTCTTCCTGAATCCTTGCCATCAACTTCGTCAAAATATGGACATGCTAACAATTCTTTTTTTGAAGGTCTTTTTCTGCTATCCAATATTCCCAGGTGTATGGAAGCTGCCATTACAGAAGAATGGGTGCCGCCGTAACAGTGATATATTATTTTCATAAATCCCCCTTTAATGCTTCACAACAATATACGTTCCATTCTCCAGGTCATGGACTACACCTTCGGTTATCCTGGCCAGGTAAGTTGCAATCTTATCCTGTTCCTCCTTATTAACTGCAAAAAAAACAGGTGTTCCACACCCGCCTACTTTTTCTGCATCCAGTGCAACAATTGCCAGAATAAATTTTTCTAATTCCACCTTTCAAACACCCCCTTCCTTTCTAGTCGGAAGCTTTTCGCCCAATAGATGTTTTCAGGGGTGTGCTCAGGGAACTCTCCAGGACAGGAACTCGTTTAACAGCTTCAATTAATAACTCAATATCCTTTTCTATTGGAACAATGACCATTCCCACTCTCCCTGTATCCAGGTCCCTGCGAACGATGGGTGTGAATTCGGCTGTATCCACATCTTTATAAACACCCAACAAAGCAGCGCTGTCGTGAGCGATTGCCATGCGCTGCCCGTTATTTGCCAGTGTTGCCCGGGCATTATCGTCAAATGGCTCAATAATTACTCCAAGCGCCCTCTCCATATATTCTTCCCTGACTTTATCGGTTCCAAGGTTCATAAAATGAATACCATCAACAAATAAGTTGGGGCCGTCAAAAGATACTTTACCTTCCCTGACACGAGCTATCTGGCCAATTACTGTTCCACTCATTAATCTCCTTGAAATTAAAAAAGCAACAGCTCCCACCAAAAGTCCATAAAAAATATTTCCCCAGTAAGTTACTCCCCCCACAATTAAAGAAGTGAACATAACAAGGTAATTCCTTGCTTCAAAAACCCTTGCTATTCCCTCAATATAATCTGGACCTCTCGAAATAAGCCCTGTTTTATCCAGCCCTTCCAACATTGTTCTTTCCATACTTCGAACTTCTCTAAATTGTGTTGCCGCTAAAGCGAGGAATGTCACTGCAGTAAATTCTTTTTCCATTAAAGCAGGTATTGCTATAGAACCAATCACAGCAGCAATAAAAGCCAGGGCGAGATGACTCATAACGCCGTGAGGATAGCTGGGATACTGTCGGTGGTCTCTTTTCAATAATAAATAACGAATAAAAAAACCTGTAAAAACGCCCGTAAACATTGCCTGCAAATATGCCTCATTCACTGCCGCCATCTTCCCCGTTCTTTCTTTTTCTGCCAAATTCAGCAAATTCTTTTCTAAAAAAATGAGTTAATTTAGCACGCGCCTCTTCCAGGTTTCCCGTACTGATCAAGAGATAAGCCCCCAAGGCCAGCAGCGCAATTAATATGATCCAAAGTATTGTTCTTAAAGCTGTCATTCCTATTCCTTCACGTGCTTGTTCTCCCTGAGGTCCAACAAAATACGAATTTACAGCATCTGCAAAGAGAGCAACAGAGTTTTCTGCTCCCTCTCTCGTATTTTCATGGGCGCCTACTTCTAAAAGCATAGTTAGAGGTGTCATGTCCTGATTATAGTTTCCCCTTGCGAAAAAAATCCCTTTAATTAGCCCGGGATAAATATTATCTGTTGTTTGTTTGAGGCTTTCAGCAAATTGCCTGATGGTTTCCATGTTCTGGTTTTGACGACCCACTACAAATTGAATCTGTACCGTTTCCTGATTGTTAACAGTTTCAGTATATTCTTCCTGAGGAACGGCATCACGGTGGACATCAAAAAGCACACTAGTTCCATCACGCAATAGTTCTTCCGCAGTCCTCCTTGATCTGTTATATGCCCCTGCATCGTGTGGGACGTGTGTTTCAGTTGAATGGATGACATTTAGCCCTTTTTCCTCGAGTGCAGCAGCAAATGAATCACCGACCTGAAGAATGCCCCCGCCTTCAGATATGCTTTCTGAGCCATCTGAGGGAACATAAGCTTCGGCCCCATGTGAATGGTATACCCCAATTAGTGTTCCGTTGTTCTGCGCCTGACCTTCTATAAAAAGATTTGCTCCTTGATATTCTTTTAATACATCCTCGGCAGGATAATTAGATAGCTGAATTTTTCCTATAAACCTCGCCCATGCGATATCTGCTTCGAGTTTTTCCACACGATAATAATTATTTTCCTGATTTATGTATTCATCACCCACATGGATTCTGGGTCTCTTCATAATTATTTCCTGAGTGTCCATATCTTTCATGGTAAAGTACCCTTCACCAGAAAAATGTTCTCCTATAATTTCAAAAAAATCTTCACTTTCATTTTCTGCGCTAACTCCAGGAGTAAAAAGATTCATCCCAATAATAACTACTAACATTATGCAAACAAAAAGATAGTTTTTTTTGACTGTGTGAAGTACAATCATCTTTAATCACCTTCTCGGCTGATTTTCAAATATTTTCTTACCTTAACTAAAACGAGCTTACTCTTCAGGCTGATTATCCATTTCTGTCTCTTTGTGGGGATTGTCTTCTTCCTTTTCATTTCCTAAATCTAATTTAATTCTTTCTGCTGTTTCTCCCACAATCTCTGCAAGACCTAACGCAATAAAACCGGCGATAACAACAGCATCAAAAACTCCTGCACCTCCTATTGTTATAGTCGAAGCAGCACCCGCAAAGGCGTTTTCCACCTGAGCAGCTATGTCGTTTAGTACAATAGCCATTGATCCTGCAATAAAAGAACCCCTTCTGCTTCTCCCCGATATGTAACCTACTAATCCGGCGATTATGGCGATTATATATAAAGGATCCAAAAAGAAATTATAAGTTGGTTCAAGCGGCATAATCTTCACGGTTGCATATACAGCCGCAGCAGTAATTAATACCGCTGCAAGCGATCTACTAATTTCTTGCCTTTCAGCCTTACTCCAAAGGTAACCCACCAGGATCAGAGGAACAACACCCCCACCTAGATTAATCCTCATATTGCCACCCAAAGGAATATCGGGCAAAAACCCACCAATAAGCATGGCAGCAAGAAAAATCAAAGCTGCACGATCACTTAAGCGTAACCTGTCTAAAGCCCTTTGGGCAAACCCCAAATAAATAATAATAGCTGCTGCCAGCAGAAAAATCATTCCAATATTCACTATTTGTCGCTCCTTTTTAAGAATAAGATCCTTATTTACTGAATAATAACCTGTGGAAGAACATGTTGGAATAAGATCCTTCTGTACGTCTTGTACGCCATTAGATTATCCGTATTTCATAAATTTATACCCTGCAAAATGTAGTCCATAAAGATTGGAAGCGGTGCCATGGGGCAAAATAAAACATTCTTTGTAACTACTCAGCCATTAGGTTACTTA
>JAUSPO010000138.1 GCA_030656575.1 Bacillota bacterium | reverse complement strand
AAAAACTTTCCTTGGTATCTTTCATTGCTCATTATGTACCCCCTCAGACACAGTTCTGAGCAATATTTTACCAAACTGCTTTGATTTTGTCCAGCATTATTTCTTTAATTTCCATTTATTGTCTTCATGAATTCGCCGTGGAGCATGTTGTGTTCATTCTGTGATAATGTCACCCTGAAATATTTCTAAGAAAATGTCACCTTGGGTTAAAATGGAAGGATGATATTATCAATGACACAGGATGAACGAAACAAACTTTATAATGCCCGTTGTCTGCTTAATGGTAAGATGACAATCAGTGAAGCTGCAGAGATTTTGAGCCTAAGCGAACGTCGGGAGACTTCATGCTGAAAAATAGTTAAAATTATTTATAAATTTGTTTTAAAGGGCGTTGACAGGTTGCTTTAATTTTGTGTAAAATAGCGGTAATATATACTACAACTTCTACTATAATAGTAGGGGAAATAGTAAAACTAATTTTCTAGAGGGTAAAGGATTGAGTTTTTAAAGGTAGTTTACTTTTTATGAGGGAGGTTTTCAAGATGAAGATTGCCAAAAATGTTACGGAACTTATCGGGAAGACACCGCTGGTTTACTTAAACAGGGTTACCGAAGGATGCGGTGCCGTTGTGGCAGCCAAACTTGAGTTTTTTAACCCTGGAGGGAGCGTAAAGGACCGCATCGGTTTAAGTATGATTGAGGCTGCTGAGGAGAAAGGATTAATCAGTGAAGATACGATTATTTTAGAACCTACCAGCGGAAACACAGGTATTGCTCTGGCAATGATCAGTGCTGCCAGGGGGTATCGTTGTGTCCTTGTCATGCCGGAGACTATGAGCCTTGAAAGGAGAAGCCTCCTTAAATCACTTGGGGCGGAACTTGTGTTAACGCCTGGAGCAGCAGGGATGAAAGGGGCCATCCAAAAGGCAGAAGAAATGGCCGCTACAGATAAAAAATATTTTATTCCCCAGCAGTTTGCCAATGCGGCTAATCCTGCTGTTCACCGGAAGACCACCGCTGAAGAAATCTGGGAAGATACTGAAGGCAGAGTTGATATTCTAGTTGCCGGAGTGGGTACAGGGGGGACCCTCACAGGAGTTGCGCAGGTCATTAAAGAGAGGAAGCCCCAATTTAAGGCAATTGCAGTGGAGCCGGTCGAATCCCCTGTGCTTTCGGGGGGGAAGCCAGGCTCTCACAAGATACAGGGTATAGGGGCGGGTTTTGTGCCGGATGTTCTGGATGTATCATTGATAGATAAGATTATTCAGATACCTGCCGAAGATGCTTTGGAGACAGCAAAGAGGTTATCAAAAGAGGAAGGGCTGATGGTGGGAATATCCTCGGGCGCGGCCTGTTCTGCGGCACTTAAGATGGCTCAATTACCTGAAAATGAAGGTAAGTTAATTGTCGTAGTTTTCCCAGACCTTGCCGAGCGATATATTTCCACAGCTTTGTTTGGCTAAGGAGGATTGGCCATGGCTGGAACATTAAAAAATGAGTGGGAGCGGTATTCCAGGCAGATGCTTTTTTCTCCCATCGGGAGAAAAGGGCAGGAGTATCTGTTGAAAAGCAGGGTTGCCATTATTGGACTGGGTGCCCTTGGTAGTAGAAGCTTTTGACTGGGGCCGGAGGAGCCTTAAATAAAAGCGCACAATTTTTTGATCTGTGGGACAGTCATTTTATGGAAATGAAAGTGGTTCGGAATAACGACTGCAGTATTTGCGTAAATCATTCTTTTCAGTTCCTTTCGGGCAACTTACAGCAGCGCAGCACTCTTCTGTGTGGGCGTGACGCAATACAGATTCTTCCATCACACAATAAGGGTGTGCATCTGGAAAGAATTAGTGAAAAACTATCACTAAAATGTGAGAGAAGGTTAAAAGGTGAAGCTATCTACGAAAGCGCGTTATGCAGTTAGGGCAATGATTGAGCTTTCAAGAGAATATGGTAAAGGCCCCCTGCAGTTAAAGATGATCGCAAAAAGGCAGGACATTTCTGATAAATACCTTGAACAGGTTCTCTCTCCCCTGCGCGTAAATGGTTTAATTTTTACCCAAAAAGGCAGTCGGGGCGGTTATGTTCTTTCCAGGGCACCTGAAGAAATTACCCTTTATGATGTTGTTCATATTGTTGAAGGTTCATTGGCCCCTGTTGACTGTGTAGATAACAATGAAATCTGTTCCAGAAGAGATTTATGTGTGACGCGGGATGTCTGGTCTAAGCTTAAGGAAGTGATCATCAGGGAACTTGAGTCTGTAAACCTGGCGGAACTCGCCGCAAAACAATCGGAAAGATACAGTGAAGTGCTTTTTTTAGAGTAGGGGCCTTCTCATGGGTTTAATGTTTAAATTTAAAGAAAAGGGGTGTAGTCTTGGCAATTATGGAAATTTCTATAGTGCCTATTGGCACAGAGGGTACCAGTTTGAGTAATTATGTGGCCGGGTGTTTTAAGGAATTAGAAAGCTCCCGGGATGATATCCAGTATGAGCTTACAGGGATGGGTACCATTGTGGAAGGGGATCTGGAGATAATATTAGCACTGGCACGCAGGATGCATGAAATTCCTTTTGATAATGGGGCAAAAAGAGTTCTCACAACGATTAAGATCGACGACCGTCGGGATATGAATGCTTCAATTGGGCAAAAGGTGCAATCGGTTCGGAAGAAACTATGATCAGTGAAAATCTTACTATGCTATGCTTAGTAGGTGGGGATCTTATACCCAAAAGGCAGGATAAAAAAGCAGGGATACTTAAAATAGTATCCCTGCTGAAAGAAGACGGTAATATAGATTACGGAAAGAAGTGATTACTTCTCAATCTTTTCTTTTAATAACTTATTGACAAGCTGTGGGTTGGCCTTTCCCTTGGTTTCTTTCATTACCTGTCCCACTAAAAAGCCCATGGCTTTATTTTTTCCGCTGTGGAAATCTTCCACTGATGAAGGATTCCCCTCAAGAACACTGTCGATAATTTTGGAGAGGGTATTTTCGTCTGAGATCTGGACCAGACCTTTTTTCTTAATGATATCCTCTGGTTTTTCCCCGCTGGCGAACATCTCTTCAAAAACTCCCTTCGCAATTTTGCCGCTGATTACCTCTTTGTCCATTAGATTCAAAAGCTCACCAAGGTCTTCTGGTTTAATCCTGCACTCTGATATTTCTGTGTTTGTAGAATTTAGCAGCCGCAAGAATTCACTCATGATCCAGTTGCTCACGTTTTTAGGTTCATTATATAAAGTCAGGACGGCATCAAAAAAATCAGCCATTTCTCTGGAGCCTGTTAAAACTTCTGCGTCGTAAGGCGGCAGTTCGTATTCCCGGACGAACCTTGTAAAGCGCGAGTCAGGGAGTTCCGGGATTGATTCTCTGATTTCTTCAAGCCATTCCTGTGGAGGATCGAAAGGTGGAATAGCAGGATCAGGGAAGCAGCGGTAATCCGCGGAGACAAATTTACTGCGCATTGCTTTGGTCAGGCCTTTTGATTCGTCCCAGTGCCTGGTTTGAGGCGTGACCTCAGCCCCTTCCAATAATATATTCCTCTGTCTTTCCACTTCATATTCAATGCCCTTGTAGACGGAACGGAAGGAGTTCATATTTTTCAGCTCAGTTTTGTTCCCAAATTCTTTGCTTCCCAGAGGCATGAGACTTATATTTGCATCACAGCGCATCGATCCTTCCTCCATTTTACAGTCGGAGATTTCAATGTATCGCAGAATGCTGCGCAGCTTTTGTAAGAAAAGCCTTGCTTCTTCAGCTGAGCGAACCTCGGGATCTGTTACAATTTCAACCAGAGGTACGCCTGCACGGTTAAAATCAACCCGACTGTAAGGAGAAGAGATGATGTTACCCAGATGAAGCAGTTTTCCCGTATCTTCTTCCAAATGGATCTGTCTTATTCCGATCTTTTTTGTGCTTCCATTTAAGTGTATCTCCACGTAACCTCCTGTCCCCATGGGATAGAAAAACTGAGATATCTGATACCCTTTGGGCAAATCGGCATAGAAGTAATTCTTGCGGTCAAAAGTAATTTCCTCTGTAATGCTGCAGTTTAGAGCCATTGCAGCTTTTATTGTATACTCTATTGCTTTACGGTTTAATTCTGGAACTGTGCCGCCAGGCAATCCCAGGCAGAGGGGACATACCTGTGTGTTTGGGGAGGCACCAAAAGCAGTGCTGCAACCACAAAACATTTTTGTCTTTGTTAAAAGCTCTACGTGTACTTCCAGTCCTATAACAGTTTCAAATTCTTGCAAAAAAATACCCCCTCAATTAAATGTCAAATTCAGGTTTTTGAAAAGAAATCTCTTTTTCCAGTAACAGGGCTGTTTTAAGCAGTTCAATCTCATTTTCTCTCTTCGCCATAAAGTGAAGTCCAAAAGGCAAACCTGATCCATTTACCGGAAACGTTAAAGCTGGCAGTCCGGCAAGATTAGCTGCAGCGGTATAAAAGCCAGCGGGATCAGCAAGTTCCCCGTTCATAGGAGAAGGATGATCAAGTTTTGGCGCCGTAAATGGTGTTGTTGGAGTAAGGAGAAGATCGTATTTCTGTAGGCAGGTATCAAGTTCAATTGTAATAAGGGAACGCATTTTTTGGCTTTGCAGAAAATAATCGTGATAGTAATTTGCAGTGGAAATGAGGCTGCCAAAAGTTAAAAATTTCTTTAGCTTACTGCTAAACCCTTCACTTCGGGTTTGTGTATACATCTCCTGCAGGTGCTTAGCCTCTCCCCTGTAGCCGAATCTGATCCCATCATAATTGGCCAGGTTGGAGAAAGCTTCTACCGCAGAAATGATTGTAGCCGCAGTAGATGCGTATCTGAAATGGGGAAGTGAAATTAGATCTATCTTAATTCCTAGATCCTCTAATTTATTTATCTGTTCCTGAAAAAGAATTTTTATGTGATCTTGAAGATATGGTGCATCCGACCAGTCTTCTGGAACAGCTGCATGTATTTTATTGGTGTTTTTATCCAACATGAGCGAATAGGCGGGTACTTTAGCATCTAAAGTGGAAACATCTTCAGGGTCATAACCAAAAAGTGTTTCCATGACTGCAGCAAGCTCTCCGGTACTATTGGAAATGATTCCTATCTGCTCCAGTGAAGAAGCATAATCAAGGAGCCCTCTTCTTGATATCCTTCCGTACGTTGGCTTAATCGCTATAACACCACAATAAGATGCCGCCTGTCTTAATTCACCAAGGGCATCGGAAGCAAGGGACAGTTTTACAGCTCCTGTTAAAACTGCAGCGGCTGCACCGTTCCCGGAAGTGTGTTTTGTATCACAGGGATTTTTAACAGCCTTAAAATAAGAGCTATCTCCTGAACAACCCACACCGAATTCATTCATGTTTGTTTTGCCTGCAGCAATAGCACCATTTGCTTTAAGTATGGAAGTAACCCTTGCATCAAAAGGCGGTTGGTATGTTGCCAGAAATTTTGAAGCGCAGGTAGTTTTTTGTTCACTTGTTGAAATATTATCTGCCAGAGCAAATGGTACACCCAGTAAAGAAAGATTCTTACTGTTGTGAACTGTATTCTTTATTCCCTCTATCTGTTCGGCAATAAACTGTGGGTCAAAAGAAATAAAAGCGTTTAATTTCTTCTGAACTTTAGAGCAGCGCTGGGAGACTGATTCACCCAGTTCATCCAGGAAAGAAGTGTTTTCGTTTATTTTTGTTTTTATCTGTTGAATTGAGCTGTTTGGGAGTTCCACTGATTTTCCTCCTTATATAAGATCCTTTAATCCTCTACTATTTTGGGAACATGGAAACAGGAGTCATCAGCATCAGGTGCATTGGCCAGTGATGTTTCCAGGGGCAAAGATGGTTTTACCTCGTCTTTGCGCAAATTATTTTGCCTTGTGAAACCATAATAAGTGGGCTTAATATTTGCCAGGTTAATCTTCTTCATTGGGGCTGCCATGTCAAGAAATTTTTGAACTTGTTCTGTTAATTCTTTTTCTTCCTGTTCAGTAAGTACAATCCTTGCATCCAAGGAAGCATATTTCAATTCCATGGTATTTGTTTCCAACTTTTTCACTCCTTCGCAACTTTTTAGCCTGTCTATTATATCATATATTTTTCTCAATATAAAAATAATGGAATCACTTCCAAGGTGTGAAACTAATTATCTGAGTAGTTACAAATTTTTTATGATCTATAAATTTTTTTAACCTTTTCATGCATTTTGAATATAATAGCAATAAAACCGGTGAAAAGTGGGGTGTTCTGCTTGAAAAGACGTCACCTGAGTTTATTTTTTCAAAGATGTGGTGGAGTTGTGATAGCCGTTACTGGTTTAGCATTAGTGGTTAATACCCTACCCATATATTTATGGCCGCTTTTGTTGGGCATGGTGCTTATCTGGATAGGTTGGCGCCTCTATGCCGCAAGTAGTTATTAAGAATTTGCATGATAAAAAAGGAGGACTTAAAATGAGGTTTTACGTATTTAAAATGCCCAGATTTCTTAGTTACATAATAAAAGGTTTCCTTGGAAAAAAATAACACCAATAGAAAAAAGTATACAAAAAAAGCGCATAACTTGCTGCGCTTTTATTTTTTTCAATAAAAAACAAAAAAATTAGATAGCTCTTTTAACTTTGCCGGCTTTCAGGCAACTGGTACAAACTCTGATTCTTTGGGGCGCTCCATCAATGATTGCCCTTACCTTTTGAATATTTGGTTTCCATGTACGCTTCGTTCTGATATGTGAATGACTCAGCTGAATACCAGTGGATTTCTCCTTACCGCAATAATGACATTTGTTGGACATTTTCTGCACCTCCTAAGGTAAAACATGCAACACTTATTTTAGCATAAGTTAATTTTAAAAACAAGGAAATTATGCACAAAAAGCAGGAAAAAAGCAGGAAAAAAGCAGGAAATATTAACTATAAAGTTGAATTAGTTTGCTAAATAAGAAAAAGCAGGTAAACTTTATGATTAATAAAAAAATGACTATTTTAGAGATATTAAAGCGTTATCCGGATGCTTATCATATTCTAGAAGGATTTGGCATGAAATGCAGTGAATGTATGGCAGTGGATGAAGAAGACCTGGAGACATGCGCATGGCGTCATAACGTGGATTTACAAGCTCTGATAACAGAATTAAACCAACTTTATTAAAGCACTGCGAGTAATATTTAAGTTTTCATTAAAAAACCATAATATTCCTTGAAAAAAAACAACTTTCAAGGAATATTTTTGTTTTAAACAGGTAATAATATTGATTTTTGGTGAAACCTTCTAAGTATATAAGTCTCCATAAAACAAATAATATAAACAGAATCCATAAGGAGGAGGTGAAAACAATGCCTAACGCAAGAAGTGGTCGTAACAGAGTAATGGTTCCCGGTGCTCAGCAAGCTCTTGAGAAGTTCAAGTACGAGATTGCTAACGAAATCGGATTAGCCAACTACGCTGGTATTGACAAAGGGGAATTAACATCCCGTCAGAATGGTTATGTTGGTGGTTACATGGTAAGAAAAATGATACAGCAAGTTGAAAACCAAATGGCCGGTGGGGCCCAAAACGCCCAGGTTGTCAACCAACCTGCGCAAGGAAATACACAGCTTCTGTAATCTTTCCCTTAAGCGGGCTTCGGCCCGCTTTTATATTTTCTTCATTTAAATTTTTTCCGGCTTTTTATAGTCCGGTTTCTTTTTTTTAAAAAATCCCCCTATGTCGAAACCAAATTTTGGTATCAACATAGGGGTTGGGAGAGGAGAAACCGGAGGAAGAGCTTATGGGGAATATTGTTGATGCATTAATATTATGTACATTTTTTTGTAAATTATTCTTGAATTCCCTGAAGATTAATTGTTAATATTATCCATCAATATTGCTTTTTTAAATATTTGATGTTACAATACCAGCGTATAAAAAGGATGTGAAAAATGAGGGTTATTTCCGGTTCATGCAAGGGAAGAATACTAAAATCTCCCAGAGGGAAAAACACACGGCCTACTTCTGATAAAGTAAAGGGAGCTTTTTTTAATATACTTAGTGATTATGTTCACAAATCTGGTTTTTTAGATCTTTTTGCTGGTACAGGCAGTATTGGTATCGAGGCGTTAAGCAGGGGGGCAGAAAAATGTGTTTTTGTAGAAAACGACCCTCAATCCGTTACAATCATCAAGGCCAATCTTAATCTAACCGGCATGCATGAACAAGGTGAAATATTAGCGTGTAACGTTAATCGCGGCTTAAAAATATTAGCTAAAAAAAAAGAGAGTTTTGATATTGTTTATCTGGATCCTCCCTACAAATGTCAGGAAATTTCCGTCATTTTAAATTTTATATATGAAAATCAGCTAATCGTAAATGGAGGAATAGTGGGAATTGAAAGAGATAGCCGCTTCTTAAATACCTTACCCGAAACGAACCCTTTTCGGCTTTTGCAAAAAAAAGTCTACGGAAACACCGAATTAATAATCTTAAAAAGATCAGACATATTTCACCCTAATTAATAAAGTTAATTTTGCTGAAAGGAGGTTTCTAATTTGGCTAGAGCTGTTTATCCTGGTAGTTTTGACCCCGTAACGAACGGTCATCTGGATATTATAGACAGGGCGAGCAAAGTTTTTGATCATTTAATCGTAGCTGTTTTGGAAAACCCAAGGAAAAATGCCTTTTTTTCCATGAAAGAAAGAGTTTCTATGCTGGAAAGTATTGTGGACCACTACAACAATGTGGAGGTTGTATGTTACAAAGGGCTTTTAATAGAGTATGCCCAAAGTCGGAATGCTTCCATTATTATTAAAGGTTTACGTGCCATATCTGATTTCGAATTTGAATTTCAGATGGCTCTTGTTAACAGAAAGCTGAACTGTAATGTGGAAACCATGTTTATGATGACTAATAATATGTATTCTTATATCAGTTCCAGTATAGTAAAAGAAGTTGCCAGTTATGGAGGAGATATTCGGGATCTCGTCCCCCCCCAGGTTTACCAAATTATCAGGGAGAAGCTGAGTCCCCGTTAATTAATAACGCCTGGAACGTCTTTGATGCTCAACTGTTTTCTTTAATGTGTATCTTTCAAAGCAATATATTGTTAATGATATAATCAATAAACAAGTAAGGACTAAGAAAAAGCGTCCGCCCATAAAGATTGTTCTCTGGAACCAGTATGGAATGTTCCCACTGGGAATTGTGCCTAAAAAAACAGGCAGAGCTTGCTCTGTTATAAGTGGAAACTTAAGAGGGCCCAGAAGCAGCATGCTGAAAAGACCAGCGAGGACAGCATGAATGACCCTGGCGAATATATATGGAGTTATATTAATGTCAGTGGAACTGATAATACTGGCAACCTGTGCATGGACTGACAGCCCGCTCCAGGCAATAATGGCACCAAGTGCAATGATTCTCTGGTCCATGGCAATATTTGGGATAGTACTGGCCTGTTGGCATCCCAAGTCTACTTCAAAAAGGCCGCTGATAAAAGCAGGGGCAAGGGCGGGGTCCATTCCCACGGCCGATAAGAGATAGGAAAAAGCAAGAGCAAGATAACCGGTTAGGCCAGACAGGTTGAGCATGGTTATCATCACAGAAAACAGGATAATAAAACCACCGATTAACATAAGAGTATTAACAGAATCCCTCACGGTGTTCCCCAAAAGCTTTCCAATAGGGCGTCCATCTTTTTGTCTAGCTTTAACCAGGGCCTGTAATGCCTGATTTAAAATATCTTTTTTTATTCTTTTTTCTTTGATGCCTCTGGTCTCCCCTGCTTTATAAAACCGCATCACCAGCCCAACAGAAACACTTGAAAGATAATGGGCCACTGCTATGACCATTCCTGTCTGTGGTTTATGAAGCATCCCTACCGCTACTGCACCGAACATAAACAAAGGATCTGCCGTATTTACAAAACTTATCAGACGTTCTGCTTCAATCTTACTGCATAGTTTATCTATTCTTAACTTCGTAGTGAGAACAGCGCCTAGAGGGAAGCCCGAAGCTAATCCCATGGCCATGACAAAGGAACCTGTGCCGGGAACATTGAAAACCGGACGCATAACGGGTTCCAGGAGAACACCTAAAAAGTGTACTGCTCCGAGGCCTATTAACACCTGTGAGAAAATAAAGAAGGGCAGCAATGCAGGAAAAACGATGTTCCACCAGATAGATAGGCCGTTTAAAGCGGCTTGGAAAGCTTCTTTTGGAAAGAGAACCATTCCTATTGTGATTAACACAGCTATCACAGCAGGAAGATAATAAGGAAAAAAGTGTTTTTTAAAACTGTTCTTTTGCATTATCTATTCTCCTGTATTAAATAATTGCACTTTAATATATATATTAATAAGTGATCTTTATAGACCAGTGCAGATGCTTAACAGAAAAACAGATAAGAAAAAAAATGAAAACCCTGTAATTCTTTCGCGTCAAGATGTATAATATTATCAGGTTCATATGACCGGGACGGGTTGGGGTTGTATCTAATAGGTATACATATAACTGCTCCATAGCTTCGGCCGAATTTATTTATAAGGAAAACTTTATAGTACTTC
>JAUSPO010000122.1 GCA_030656575.1 Bacillota bacterium | reverse complement strand
CGAGGATAAGGCCTATCTCCGCAACAGGAAAACGTCGAAATATTACTACCTCCAAAAACTGTAACATTAAACAAAGCCCTACGATAATACTAGCAAGTACTATACTAAAAGAAACCCTGTTAGTCATATTGTTTAGGCGATTAAGGATGCGATTGGTTTCAACAACTTCAATCTTTAGTTTTACATTTCCTTCTGCTCCTCTCTCCAATATTGAAGTAATTCGATCTGGAAATATCTCAAATAATCTTAAATATTTATTAAAGTTTTTATAAAAATTTATGGTAATCTTTTTTCTGGAAAACCTGTTGCGTAGAAGTTCTTTTCCAAAAGGTTTAATCAGTTCAGCAATACTAAAATTGGGTTCAATATCAGAAATAAGACCTTCAAGGGTTAAAAAAGTTTTTGCAAGCAGGGTAAAATCTGCAGGAAGCCTGATACGCTGCTTGAATGATATCTCCATTAACTTATACAAAACCTGTCCAAAGTTTATTTCTCTTAGGGGGACTTCAAAGTATTTTTCCTGCAGCCGTTCCAGTTCCCATCTAAGTTCTTTTTGATCCGTTTCTTCAGAAATTACCCCCAAGTTTAAAATGCCATTCATAACCTCGTCCAAATCTTTAGAAAGGAAACCCAACATTAGCTTGCCAAAGATCTGCTGTTGTTCTTCGTTCAAATAGCCGGTAATCCCAAAATCCAAAAAATAAATAACTTCGCCGGGAAGCACACCAATATTACCTGGATGAGGGTCTCCATGGAAAATTCCATCTAAAAAAAATTGCTTTAAAAAGGCTCTACTTAAGTTTTCAACGATTTTCCGTTTAGACAAAGAGTTTTTTCCCAAGCTATCCTTATTATTTAACATTATACCATCTACGTACTCCAGTGTAAGTATCTTCTGTGTTGAGTAGCTCCAATATATCTCTGGAATATAAACGGTAGATTCTTTCTCAAAATTCTTCTTAAAGCGCTCAGCATTGCGACCTTCCTGGTGAAAGTTTAATTCCAAATGAATTATATGGTTAAATTCTTTTACGATATTTCTAAACTTATATACCTTGCCAATACTCGTATATCTGTCAATTAGAAAAGCTATTTCATCCATGATAGCCAGGTCCAGATCTATCGTTTTTATGATATTTGGTCTTTGTACTTTTACAACTACCTTGTCTCCTCCTGGTAAAGTAGCCAGGTGCACTTGTCCAATTGAAGCAGCGGCAAGAGGGGTTTCATCAATTGAATCAAAAAGTAGATCAAGGGGATACTTTAATTCTCTTTCAATAATTTCTTTAACCTTCAAAAAGGATATTGATGGAACATGATCTTGAAGCCTTTGCAATTCTTTAATATAATCTGGAGGTAAAAGATCTGCGCGGGTACTTAAAAGCTGACCAAACTTAATAAAAGTTGGTCCCAACTCTTCCAAGACCATTCTAAATCTTACGGCTTTTGATATTACTATTTTATCTTTTTCAGCATGATCAACACGATGAGGCAGGTGTCGTGTAAGTTCTTTAATACCTGATTCATGAATTAGCTGGCCAAAGCCATGCTTAACAAACGTATTAATAATTTTCTGAAACCTTTTCAGATGCCCTTTTTTCTCCAATTCCTCTTCACCATCTCATTTATTTCCGAAATTAGCCAAAGCCTGTGAACATTCACAGGCTTTAATCTCACAAAAACTAAGATATTTCTTGAGCGCTTTCCTGTTTTATTTCTTCCAATATTTTAACCCTTTTTTCTAGATCTGCAAATTCATTCCTGGCAACAAGGTTACCTTTATGAACCAGGTTTAGGATTTCATTTTTTATAAAATCTCTAAACTCTGCTCTTTCTTTATCTCCTCTTTCCACAAGTGCCCTTACTAAAGTTTTACTCTCTTCCCTTCTCATTTCACCTTTTTTTAGCATTTCTTCAACAATATTTTCTGCTTTTTCACGGGTAAGGGAAAAAGTGCCCCAGCCAAGGGAAATTAATAAATCAAGCATAACTTCACCTCTTTTCAAACATTCTTTGCCTTCAGTTTACCCTATTTATCGGAAATTATGGGGTGATTTATTCCCTGAGTATCAAATCTGAGCTTAAGGCTAAAATCAATATTATTTTTCATATTTCTTGTGCATGTATCCTCAAAAATTTAAACCAGTTCTATATCAAATAGATATATCTTTTCATCTCAACAGTTGTCCGACGAACCATTTCAGCAAAGCACCATGTTATCTCGATGAATTACTTCTTTGCTGCCTGTATAACCTAAGATATTGATTATATCAATCGATTTGCATCCTAAAATTTGCCGCAGTTCTTCTGCGCTATAATTTACCAATCCACGGGCGATTTCCTCACCACCGGAATCGCAGATGCTAACAGTTTCACCACTGGCAAAAAGTCCTTCGACCTTTGTGATCCCAATGGGTAACAGACTCTTCCCGTCTTCCTTTAATGCCTGTTCAGCGCCCTGATCGATATATATAGAGCCTTTGATCTTTTGAGCAAAGGCTATCCAACGTTTTCTGCTGCGCAAATGGCCTTGTTTTGTGCAGAAAAGAGTTCCAGTTTCTTCTCCGCTAAGGATTTTTCTAATGATATTTTCTTCTCGGCCGTTTGCTATAACCATACTTATACCTGAAGCCATAGCTATCTCTGCAGCTTCTATTTTTGTAGTCATTCCACCTTTGGCCAGCATTTCTTCAGTTTTACCAGCAACTTTTTTAATGTCTGTGGTAATCTCCTCGACTAAAGGAATACATGATGCAGTGGGATCAAGGCGTGGATTAGCGGTGTAAAGTCCATCAATATCAGTAAGTATTATTAGCAAATCCGCATCGATGAGCGTAGCAACAAGGGCAGACAACTTATCGTTATCACCAAATTCAATTTCTTCAGTGGAAATTGTATCATTCTCATTAACGATAGAAATTGCCCCAAATTTTAGGATATGCAGCAGCGTATTCCGCGAATTAATGTAACGCTTACGGTTGTTCAGGTCTTCCCTGGTTAATAAAACTTGTGCCACAATATGGCCGTATTCGGAAAAAAGCTTCTCGTAACACTGCATTAATAAACCCTGTCCAATAGCTGCAACTGCCTGTTTTTCCTGGACCGATACGGGCTTTCTTTTAAGCCCAAGTCGGCCAATGCCGCTTCCCACAGCCCCTGATGAAACAAGGACAACGTCTTTTCCCTGGTTTTTTAAATCAGCCATTTCTCTTACCAATTTTTCTATAATGCCCAAGTTTAATTTCCCGGTATCATAAGTTAAAAGCCGAGTACCTACTTTGATTACTATTTTCTGACAGTTCAGGCTGATAGATCTTTTCAAGAGTACCCTTCCTCCTTAAACTTCTATGCAATAACATGAATCGTATGACATCATACAGAATATTAAATAGATTATTAATCACCTATTGATTTAACTTTTCCATCTCCTGAGCTTTTTTTGCTGATTCCATAACCGCTTTTATCAGAGATGCTCTCACAGCACCTTCTTCCAGGGCTAAAAGACCAGCACTGGTAGTTCCCCCAGGGGATGTTACTTTATTTTTCATTAGGGCTGGATGTTCTCCCGTTTCTAAGAACATTTTAGCAGCCCCAAGAACTGTCTGTGCAGAAAGAAGAAAGGACATTTCTCTGGTGAGCCCCATTTCAACTCCTCCATCTGCAAGGGCCTCTATTACCATAAATACGTAGGCCGGGCCGCTTCCACTCAGTCCTGTTACTGCACTTAAAAGATTCTCTTCAACAGATACAACTTTTCCAAGTGATTCTATTAATGTTACTACATAATTTTCTTCATCTGGAGAAACATTCTTACCTTTACTGATAACGCTCATTCCTTCTCCAACAATACAGGGAGTATTTGGCATTATTCTGATTATTTTTAAAGGGTTGTTCAAATGTTCCTCAAAAAAGCTAATACTTAGACCTGCGGCTACAGATATTAATAGATGTTCGGAATGAATAAAAGGTTTTATATGGAGCAAAAGTTTCTTCATATCCTGGGGCTTGACGCATAAAAAAATCACCTTCGCCTTGCTGCAGAGAGAGTGAAGCTCGTCTGCAATGTTTACTCCCAGTTTCTGATTCAGAGCTTGAGTTTTAAAGGGATCTTTGTCAAAAAGTATTACATCTTCCGGCTTTTCCAGTTTATTAGATACGATTCCTTCCAAAAGAGCAGTTCCCATTGTGCCGCAGCCTATAAACGCGAGCATTCTCTCTCCTCCAATACAAACCTCTTTTCAGTCTCTCCTTATTTTATTATAAAGGTAAAGGCTTTGCAAGTAAGTTGGTTTAAGCTTAAACAGGCGTAGACAAGGCTTATTAAATAAACAAACCAAATTGTAAAAAACACTTTATACAATAATCAAAGGGATCTCTTTTAGCATTATCGTTATGGCAGTGTTTCGGCCTTAACTGCCAGTAATGATCTCTCACGGCACTTGTTGGGTTTGGAGTTGATCTTTCACATGGGTAAGAACGGGCACACCTTGATGCCCTGCCCTCAAACGCTGAACTGATTGCTCTCTACATACAAGCTTCCCTTACTTACTCCCGTGATCGTATGAATTTCTGGCCCAACGATGCTCACCCCAGCCTTCCCATCTAAACATGCAAAAGTTCGCTTGACAAAAAGGCCCCTTTTCGTTAAAATTATAAATACGTAGGGGAGTAGCTCAATTGGCAGAGCAGCGGTCTCCAAAACCGCAGGCTGCGGGTTCGATTCCTGTCTCCCCTGCCAACCAAACAAAGAAGCCGTGGTAATCCACGGCTTTTATTTTATGTAGAAGGGAGAAAAAAGCAATGACATGCTAAATTACGGTTTATTATATTATTTATTGGCATATAGAAGGAAATAGCTTACTTTTAGAGAATAATAATACATAGATTATATAAACGAGGAGGGTTTTTTTATGGCTATGGCAGAAAATAGCTGTGCTCATTTCCTGGATGTGTTGGCTTCCAAGGCTCCGGTTCCCGGTGGCGGTGGAGCTGCCGCCATGGGTGGCGCCATCGGTATGGCTCTCTCCAACATGGTAGGAAATCTTACGGTGGGTAAAAAGAAATTTGCTGATGTAGAAGACGAAGTAAAAGAATTGTTGGAGAAAGGCTATGGGATTATTGATGACTTAAAAGTATTGGTAGACAAGGACGCGGAAGTTTTTGAACCGTTGTCCAAGGCATATGGCCTGCCGAAAGATACACCGGAACAGGCAGCTCACAAAGCACAAGTTATGGCAGAGTGTTCCATAACTGCCTGCTCTGTGCCCCTGGAAATTATGCGCAAGGCATATGCAGGCATCGAGATTCATGCACGGATGGGACAAATTGGTACTAAGCTGGCTATCTCCGATGTGGGATGCGGGGTCGTGTTCTTAAAGTCTGCTCTGATCAGTGGTTACCTGAATGTGCTAATCAACCTGGGAGCCATTAAAGATGAGAAATACCTGGAAGAGACCAACGAAGAGGTCAAACGGCTCCTGAGTGACGGCAGCAGGATTGCCGATGAAACACTGCAATTGGTAATTGACAAAATTAAGTAGTAATCCTGAAGAACAAGTAGGGTTTAAAATATTTATTTATTGACTGGAGGATTTTAGGATGGCTGAAAGATTAAAAGGAAAACCGGTTGCCGATGCCGTAAAAGAAGAACAAATTAAAAAAGTGGAAGCCTTAAAGGCCAGGGGAATCACGCCCACACTGGGGATTATTCGAGTTGGCGCCCGTCCCGATGATCTGTTTTATGAAGGTGGCGCTAAAAAAACCTGTGACTCCATCGGCATGACTTACCAGGTGTTTGAATACCCCGAAGATGTTTCCCAGGAAGCGTTTGAGCAAGCGGTCATAGAAGTAGGTGCAAATAAGGAAATAAACGGTATTTTAATGTTTGCTCCCCTCCCCAAGCATCTTAATGAAAAAAAGATCCGCTCCCTGATCACTGTGGAGAAGGATGTGGACTGCATGAACGTGGACAGCGCTGGTAAAGTATTCGCTGACGATGAGACCGGTTTCCCACCGTGTACGCCTACGGCCTGCATGGATATGCTTAAGTTTTACAACATCCCTTTAAAGGGTAAAAATGTTGTCGTTGTCGGCCGCTCGTTGGTGGTGGGTAAGCCGGTGGCTATGCTTTTAATGCGTGAACATGCCACCATAACCATTTGCCACTCACGTACGGAAAACTTACCTGAGGTTTGTGCAGGCGCCGATATACTGGTTGCTGCAATAGGCAGGGCAAAGATGATTGACAGCAGTTACGTAAAGCCGGGCCAGATTGTAATCGACGTTGGCATAAACGCAGACCCCGATAACCCAGGCAAATACTGCGGTGATGTGGACTTTGCATCAGTGGAACCCATCGTGGAGCAAATCTCACCGGTTCCCGCCGGTGTAGGTTCCGTCACCACTATCGTTCTATGCAAACATACTATTATGGCTTGCGAGATGCAGAATAACCTGTAATTAAAATCTGAAAAAAATCACCTTACATAACTGCACGTACCATCACGTGCAGTTATTTTTTTAATTTCTTACATCTACGGTTTTCTAACTATAGTATAAGTCACCGATGAGTTCCAATACTTCAAGCGCGAATGGTTTCATCAGTAGTGGTTATTGTTGCCGCAATTTGTTATGTTAATAGGGATGAAGATAAGATAATATCAATCTTTCTGACAATGTAACCAAAAATTAAACTATCTGAAATACTTGTGTAACATTCTTCATTTATAATTAAAAGTAGGTTGACCCCCTCTTAATATATATTTTTTAAGCGGTCTTGAGAAAAGGCCGCTTATTTATTTTCCAGGACAATCAGGTTATGACTTTCACTTTTTATGGTCCATAGGGGGGATATTATGGATAACTCAGGCTTCCCCTCCATGCAGATGCACTCTGGCACGGAATTCAGGAGAATTTGGGCTTAATACGAACCCTTTATTAGAGCACAGAAAGGGCAGCTTCCCGGGCATCCTGAGTGCCCCATGTTGGATAATCTTTTTTTTATGAGGACATTGGCGTATTTTTAGTTCCCTTAGTTATCTTTTTAGAGAGGGCCTCTCATTTTTTTCTCAATAATCTTCTTGCCTGTCTTTTTGATCAACTCCCTTGAT
>JAUSPO010000119.1 GCA_030656575.1 Bacillota bacterium | reverse complement strand
CGATCTGGACGATGGCGGAGATATCGACAAACAGCTGTCGCGGCCGGTCGGCGGCCGGGCGTGCCAGCATGCGGGCGACCGGGACAAAGTCGCGTTCATGACGCCAGCGTTCGCGCAGCACGGCGACGGGAACGTCCGCTGCCGACTTGCGCGGCAAGGCCTTCCTGCCGCTTGATAGTCCTCCCGGGCCGGACAATCTCTCCAGTCCGAGCCGCGCGCGCACGCGGTGCAGACCCTCCGCGAGAAGCCGCAAGGGGCGGGTAATGCGCCACGAGCGGCTCGCCTGAATCGCCTGCAGTTCGGCTGCCGCCGTGGCGGCGCGCGCTGCCACCTCCCCGACACGCGTTTCGAGTTCCGCGGAACGCGCTTCGAGTTGCCTGAAACAGGTCTCCAGATGGCCGACTCGCGCAGTGGTCTGCGTGATCTGCTGGTCGTATCGCGCGGTGAGCGCATCCAGCATCACGCCCCGTTCGGGCACGAAGGCCGCACTGGTGGCGGCCATCTGCGCTTCATCACCCTGCTTCTGGGCGACGACGGCATAGTCGGGGCTGACGCCATCGAGCACGTCCATCAGGGCCAGCGGAAATTTGCCGGCGATTTCCGGGGATTCGTTCAGTCGCAGCACCTTGATGCGCGCAAATCCCGTGTGTTCCGCCAGGAAGGCGAGCAGGTGCAGGGGGATCGGACGCCGATGGGTGGGGTCGAGGTAAAAACCGGTGGTGCTGACGAGAATGTTTTCCGGATTGGGCGTTTCGAGAATCAGCAGTCCGCCGGGCTTGAGCGCACGCAGCGCCTCCGTCAGCAGCGCGTGCAGCGCCTCGAACGGGATATGTTCGATGATGTGGAATCCGGAGATCGCCGCGAGGCTCCCGTCGGCAGCCCGCAACAACGCATCGACCGCATCGCGCTTTTCGACGGCAAAGCCCGCGCTCCGGCAGGCGTCAAGCATTGTTTCATCCAGGTCCACACCCCGCGGTTCGAGCCCCTGCTCGGCAAGCAGTTCCAGCCACTCGCCACGACCACAGCCCAGATCCAGCGCCCCGCCCCGCGGGTAAAGTTGCCCGAGCGGTTCGACAAAAGAGCGGTAGCTCTCTGCCAGGCGTTGCTTGACCATGCCGCGCGGGCCGCGAAAACGGTCGGTAAAGGTGGCATAGAAGTTGTTTTCAGGCACGGGTGTACTCCAGATGGGGCGGCAGCCATGCCGTGCCGATGAAACCCGGGCAATCGACATTGACGACATCGAAGACGACGGACAGGTCGCGCCACTCGTAGTTGGCAATGACATGCGAGTTGGAGGCATGGAGCGCGGAACTGATCGAATACGATTCCGGACCCAGGTTGGCATCGAAGGCGAAGGTGTAGGTGACCTCTTC
>JAUSPO010000118.1 GCA_030656575.1 Bacillota bacterium | reverse complement strand
ATGCGGTGGAATGTGAAAACCGGACAAACAATCGCTTCTTTGCGTGCGATAAATGCCAGCGGACGGTGGCGTGATGTGGAGCGATTACTTAACGTTGCATAGCTAATACCATTTATTGGGACAAGATCTAAAACTGCACCCAATGTAAGCTATAGCATTGTATAATCTCATTAATTGTAGTAAAATTAAGGCACAATGTTTTTAGCAGAGGTGAGAAATAGTGACTAAAACTTTAAATGCTATTTATGACGGGAAGGCATTTTGGCCGGAAAAACCGCTTAATCTTTCCCCAGATACACGTGTAAGATTAATTATTGATATTGTTGAAACTTCAAAAAAGAAATCTAGTTCATTTCTTCAAACTGCCCGTAATTTGAACTTAGATGGTCCTAAAGATTGGTCATCAAACCTTGAAGATTATTTATATGGAGAAAATAAAGATGTTAACGAATAATGTTTTTCTCGATGCCTCATATGCAATCGCTCTATCTTCTCCCAGGGATCAATATCATCAACGAGCTATAAATCTTGCTAATTTTATACAAGAAAATAATTTAAAAAATAATAACTACACGTGCAGTAATATTAGAAATTGGTAATGCTTTAGCAAAAAGAAAATACCGTAAAGCTGTTATTGAATTACTGTCAGCTATAGAAGATGATCAATCAGTTGAGATCGTTCCTATTTCTGAAGAGCTATATCAACAAGCACTTATTTTTTTTACACAAAGAATGGATAAAGAATGGGGAATAACCGATTGCATCTCTTTTATTATTATGAAAGATTACGCTCTAACTGATGCATTAACTGCTGATGATCATTTCCGCCAAGCAGGGTTTAAGCCACTTTTGTTGGAAGATTAACTGCTTTAGCTGGTTAAAATGGAAAATGGTTTTTCTCAAATTCCACTCCGTAGCTGTATTCCCATTCCCTGACGCTGTCTGCTGCGGGAATGTGTTCTCTCAACACTTTTCCTAAACTTAAATGCTGTTTATGACGGGAAGGCATTTTTGCCGGAAAAACCGCTTGATCTTTCCCCAGATACACGTGTAAGGTTAATTATTGATAAGGGTTGCCAAAAATACTTTAAATATGAAAAGCAAAACTGCCAAACTTATCAGTTAAAATCAAAGTATCCTAAATTTCAATTATGCATGATTCTGTCGGGAGATACAACAAAAAATAACCTTCCTGATCTTGCCTGGGACAAGGGACCTGTCCCCTTGTCACCCTAGATTGGAAGTGTTGTCAACAACCCCGTCCCCTTGTCACCTTTTGGGATAAACGATAAATGCAAGCCTGACCCCTGTCCCTCGATTTTTTAGTTACCATTCCCGTTTCCGGATTTGTTTCCTCTCACCCTTTGGTTTGCTGGAACTACCGCGGGAGGGCCAACAGGATCGGGGCTTCCCCCTTCAGTTGGTTCTTCCAGATTATCGGTATTATCATCCTCTTTGTTTTCATCCGCCAGCCTACCCTGCTTAGGGCCAACCGCGTGGTCCGGTCTTTTCTCATCAGATCTGCCGCGAACAAATTCATTTTCCTCAAATATTTTATCCGGCTGGACAATTTTCAGGAATTCCCGGACAGGCGGCGGGGGTCCTGGCCCATCAGGCTTAACATTATCCTCAATAAGACCTCTTTCAGCCATCTGCTTACCCAGCATCATGGCGTTCAGCGAGATTTCCGCCCCCCTGGCCTCCTCAGCCTCGCGGGGGTCTGTGGTTGCAATCATCAAGTAGCTGTTCAACTCCATTTCCAGGATCTGCTCCGATATGGAAACTCGCAGATCTTCCTCAGAAATTCTGTAATTCCCCGGCGCAGCCAGGGTGACAAAGATTGTGTTATCCTTATCCAATGACAGATAATCCATCTGATAGGCCATTACCAGGAGCAATTCTATTGCCTCGCTTACATCTCTTCCTTTAAGGTCAAGGCTGCTTATAATATCTTCCGCCTCAGAGTTAAGTGCCTCTGCCCTGATAACCTCAGTTTTTTTGTTCAGTGATAAGAAGATGCTGGGGTTTATATCCAGAGCAAGGTATGCTTCCGGTTGGGCTGTAACCACCTGCATAGTAAAAGTTAAGGCAATAAGGAGCATGATGCTTGCAACCAGGGCGAAAACCCTCACCTTTTTCACTGATGGGGTTAATTCAATCTCTACCTGTGACCCCGGTGTAAAGACCCGACCCCGTGTCGGGATCTTAAGATATTCTCCACCGGGGGCAAGTAAAATGACATACTTTCGGGTACTTTCTAGAACAACTCCTCTTGCTTTTTTCATTCGGCTTAAAACCCACTTCCTCTGGCCAATTCGACTATTTTTGATCCTATCCTATATAATATAATACGCTTATACCATTTTTTTTAGGGGGGTATAAAAAGAGAGCTTCGTAAAATAACATTTTTCGGAAGCTCTACAACAGAATAGCTGATTAAGAACGTAGTTTTCCTGGAACAGAAAGGGTCTTGGTTGTTCCATTTACAATGGTAGCTTTATGACATTGGTCTGCTGTTCCTCTGTCGCTTAATGAGAAAGATACTCTCAAGGTGCTGGTGTATTACAGGAGGAGACACCTTAGAGAAAAAGGAAACCCGGAAGAAGTTGTGTTTTCTCCCAGGTTTCCTTGTCTGACCAGACAGAGGAACCGTCCCCGTGTCTTGGATGAACCGTCCCCGTGTCTTGTTTATCCCGGTATGATTGGAAACGTGCAAAGCAGTACTATAATGAAAACTTTGAGCCGTTTACGGCTATTGACGATGAAATTCTCAGTCAATTGTCGCAATTAGGCCCCAAGCCGCTTCGTCGGACAGTGCTCTAAACCACCTACAGCAGCCGCCCAGACTCGAGTACCAATAGCTCCTGCTTCAGCCGGTGCAGCTTGTTTCGCGCCAGGCTTAAGGCCCGCAGGTAGTCCTGCTGGCGAAGGAAGGTTAAGGAATCGAGTGCAGTCAAGATGGTCTCCTGCTCCCCGATCAGCCGCTGGACCTTCTCCTTGCGCCGAGCAATCCTTTGCTGTAGTTTACGCTCCTGGGGATCCATGTTTCACCTTGTCCTTCCTCCACAAAATCCGACATTGCTTCGATCATTGACTTTGTGTTTGACCTTCTTAAAGGAAACCTCATGAGTGAAGAAGTCTTTTGTTATTTTTTGGGTTTCTTAACAGAGACTTTTTCAGTTACGATTGTGGGCTGCACAGTAACTTTCTCAACTTTTTTCTTCTTTTTTGGTGGTCTATTTGGGGTCTTATCTCCCATATCAAACATCTCCTTCTGTCTTTTTATGAGGTTATAATTCTCAAAGTATCGGTCCCTTGTAGATGTCAATTAATTTTTTACAGTTTTCGATAAATAACTTTTTACACATAAAAAAATGGAAAACATGGCACCTTCTTTGCCTATGTACTTTTTAAATTCTTAGCCACCTTACATGATTATATTTTTGCTCCATCTTATCCCAGAAGCCGTCGCTCCAATCGAAAACCAATGCTACTTCCCAATCTTTTGGTATGTTTTTTATGCTTGCTATAACCATCTTTTCTCCCCAGCCTTTTATTGCTGAATTGATCTCCATAATTTGCATAACCTTAAATTCATAGTCATATATCAGTTGAATACCAACCACAGTAGGGTGAAATGATTTTGTAATGGGAACCTTAAGTTTATTGCCACCCAATTCGCTTGAAGCCTGTATAGAATCGCCAGTGATCCGAATGTATTTAATGATATCTAGCTCAGCCAAGCTCTTGACTGTATTTTCAACTATTGGCTGGATTGTCTTGACCTTTTTAAGTGCCCATATTTTCGTATTTTTATCAACACCATTAATAATACTGTTTTCAGGATCCACCTGTGCCTCTCCCCCTAGCTTCACCATACTTTTAACTATATTGCTATTCATTCTTTCCCTTCAATCTCCACAGTAACAAAGGTGGAAATACAAACAAGATCCATGCCGCTGGGTGCCACAAACCCTCTGTCAATAGCTACTGCTTTAATTGCCTGGTTAACAGCCCCTGCGCCAATTGCCTGCATTTCAGCTTTTCCCTTTTCTCTTATAACTCCTGATAGAGCTCCGGCTACAGAATTAGGATTAGATTTTAATACTTCCATGCTCCTTTGGATAAATTCCGAGTCACTGCCTGTAACTCTACTGTAACCTTTGAGGCAACTTAATGCTAAGCTACCGTAGCCAAAGTTGAGGTGCCGATCTATTGGCCTGATGTAACAAGAACCCTGGCCGGATGTCACAGGATTGCTGACCGGATGCCGCAAGAATACTCAGCGTCTCTGAAAAAATATCTTCTTTGTCTTCATTAGATAATTTCACTGTATTTATTAAGTTTCTTCAGCCGCTTCAACTGCCTACTTATTCATATATTCTCCACGAATTTGTAAAAGCGTCTTGCCGCTGCCCTCAATTCATCTAAGATTGACCCTGCTCATCATTTTCTCTATGCAATCCTCATCCTCTAAAAAAAGCACATTTCTGCTCTCAAATTCCGGTTTTTTGAGCCCATAAAAGGCGCATGAATCAGCAGCAGGTGTGCCGGACATGATGAAAGAATTTAAAATAATTTGTTTTTCCTTACAAGAGGGCTGCAACCGTGCTTCCAGATCTTTTATTGTTTTATAAAACTGGATTTTGGGGTTATTAATGTTTTTTTCCAGCATCATAATGCCCTTAGGATCTACAAAAGTAATATGCTGCTTGTCAGCCTCGGCGATCCACATAATATAATCCGGGTAAAAATTACCCGCTTCAAAAAAGCCCATGCCCACTTTGCTTTTATTGCGCAATAAATACATCCTCTTTTCGGTAAAAGCCGCCGGATTAGCATCGCAATAATCCTTTAACCGGTCAATAAAGAGCTTTTCATCGCTGTTTAAGCTGACCGGCGAGACTTCAATACGTATGCCCTTGTCAATAGAGATAAGAGGAGTATAAATGTGGCTGTAAAAATCAAAATAGCGGAAATTAAGATGCTTGTCCTGATACTTGCCCAGACCTCTGTTTTTTTCCAAAGCATCCTTGATTCCTTCAAATAGTTGTTCAAATTCATCGAATCTGTCTTTATTAAACAGGGTGATGTTGTACTCATCGATGAAGTTCTTATCATTAGATTTTAAATCCCCATAAACCAAATAGGGTGCTTCCCACTGGGCTTTATGATATTTCAAAAATCTATCCAGGTAATTTTTCAGGAGCATTACACAAATACCGTTGATTCTGGCAATTTTATCAAAACTATCAATTTCCATTAATGCTTTTGGAATAAATAAGGTGTACCAACCTTTAATTTTAAAGACTTCCGGTAATAACGACTTTTTGATGCTGATATTGTAATAAGCCTTTTGGTTTTTGTATTGCAACAGTTCTCTGTAAATCTTATCCACATCTAAAAAAACAAGGTGCTGGAGTTTTAATACCGCCTCGTCCTTTTGATAATTTACATCCTCACCTTTGGTAGAGGTAAGACTCTGTACGGTAGCGTTATAATCAATTTTAATCTTATTTTTCACCAGATTGTCCATTAATCCATCCCTGGGAGTAGTAAGGATAAGACGTTTAGACTGCTTTTTGAAATCAATGCCCTCTTTAACTTTAATGACCTTTAGCGTATCATTTACATCTGAAAAACGACTGACTACTGGGAGCTTGAATTCTCTGATGGAGTCATTTAAATCCATATCTTCTTTTTCTAGATACTCTTTAAATTGGGTCATATAATCAGCTTTTACACCAAAGATGGTGAGGGTTTCAATCTTTCTAATATTTTTTGGCACCGTCACAGGATAGTCCAGTTTGGAACTACGCTTGAGGCAATTTTCATGCCCCTTTAGCCGCACCCCTCTACCAAAGAGCTGGATAGCCTGGGAGCCCTCACCCCTGGCAAAGTTAATAAGCCCCATGGTGGAGACCCGCCAGCTGTTCCACCCTTCTGTAAATTTTTTGGAACCAATAAGGATGTTAATCTTGGAATTCTTTTCGTTTATTTTCCTAAACAGTGATTCATTCTCAAATTGGTTATCATCAGTGACAATACCGGTTTTTCCTTTTTCAATATTTTTTATCAAATCGCTATCTCCGCCAACACCAACATTGATAACTCCAAAATAATCATTGTCACTGCCAATCCGTAAACCGATTTCTCCGCCCAGCTGCTTTAGATTTACCATATGCAGTCTGCCTGTAGAAGTTGTATTAAAGACTGTTTTCAGCACATCACGATATACCGCTTCAGCTTTTTGGTCAAACAAATGCTGGAGAAATGAAAAATCACCATAGAATAACTCGTGTCCTCTTTCGTCAAGCAGCCCTGTTTTGTCATCCAGCAGCATTTTGATCCGGTCCATTGTTTTTTCTTTATTTGATGTAAATCCATTAATAAAGGACAATACTTCCTGCACATCGGTCAATTCGTTCTTACTCACGGTTTTGTTGACGCTGTTCCCCACAAACACAAGTAGGGGATTTTCAATCTTAAAAGGGGAAAAGGAGACTTTATCATTTTGGTAAATTTTCATTTGCTGATAAAAGCTTAATAAGCAGCCGGTTAAGTATATGTCCCGCTGCTCATTGGACAGGCTCTCTTTCAAATTATAAATACGGTATTCCTTGCCGTAGCCGTCGTTATAGAAATATTTATAGGAATAGTCAAAGATAATTGCCTTGCCATATTGATGGGCCATAGCTTCAGCATCGGATTTCTTCTTTTCCTCCTTGATAGCTTGCTTGAAGGTAGCTGAGTATTCAAAGGAAAACCCGTTCTCCGACAGTCGGCTGCGAAAGTCATACCACACGTTGCCGGATAGTCCCTTGTGCCCCTCATCAACAAGGACCAGGTTGTTCTGTTCGAAACTATCAACAGAAACAGTCTTTACCTTCCCTTGTTCTTCGAGCTTGTTAATATCGATAACCAGAACCTCACCTTTTTCCTGCAAGGTGTCTTTTTCAAAAAGGCGACAGCGAATGCCGGAGAGTTTCATCTCCTCAATATGCTGATTAGATAAACCTTCGTTTGGCGTAAGCAGAATCACCTGATTCATCCTTAAACTCTTATTATACTCCTGGGCCTTCTTAAAATAATGCTGATATTGCAGGATATTTATATGCATAATAAGGGTCTTGCCGCTGCCTGTGGCACACATATAGGCAAGCTTGTTTAAACTATCCGCCGTATATTCTGCAATGCTATCTCCATTGTTATCAGAATTAAAGTCTTGCAAAAAAGCATTTAAATCAGAAATAAAATTTACCCTGTCAAGAAAGTACCGGTCAAGGTACATCTCAGTAAAAAGCAAAGCCAGATACTGAAAATATTTAAGAGTAAGTCCACCCCGCCCTTCTCCAATATGCTGGACATACCGGTAGATATTTTCATCATATTCCTTTAACTTGTCCTTATTTAAAAAACCAAGCTTTACATATTTACGCAGGATAAACTCATGGAAATATGATGTGTTTTCTTCGTTATAACCTTCCAACTCAGCAGACTTCATATCTTCTGCGAGGCCTTTAAAATCTGTTTTGCCAAAGAGGGAGAGGAAGTATTTATTGAGCACCAGGCAGTCATTAAGGTCAATGATTTTATTCGCCTTCTTTGTCTTTTTTGATGCCATTTGCTATACCTCCTCAAACATTCTCTTGCCAAATTCTATTTCAATTAAATGCACCTTCCACTGCTGGCTTTCTCTGCGGATGTTTTCCAGGTTATTATCTCCATTGACATAGATCACATCAAAATCCCTACCTTTAGCTTCGACGCAATATTTCGTGAAGAAGCTATCTAGCGCAGCGTTATCGACTGCCAAGTCATCTGTAAGGTTACGCCAGATAATCAGGGTATTGTTCCCATTGGGTAATTTGCCTTCTATAGTTTTAAAGGTATATTGCCCATGCTTATCTTCTGTAAGCTTCACTGCATTCTCATATTCCCCTTTCTCGTCAGGGATGGCATTAAAGCGAGCAGTAGCCCTTTGGCCCGTAACAGCCAGACCAAGGAGATAATTAAAGGTTTCCATCAAGTCAATACCTGTTTCTTTTGTCTCGTTGTTTTCAGATATCTTCAGCTTATAGTCAAAAGGAGTCTTGAAACGGTCAAGGTTGAGGAGGCTATCCCTACTCTCGATATCCAGCATATAAGAAACAAGGTATTCGTTAAAGAAGTTTTCACCCATCCTTAGCTGCTTCTCCTGCTCCGGCGTGCGATTAAGTTCAATATTATTCAGGGTATCTTCGTAGCTCTCAAGACGGATGTATTTAAAAATCTGGGAGACACCGGTATTTCTGTTCTTTGGCTTGCCGTCCTTCCAATCTTTAGCATAGATAACCTTTTTAATTCGTGGCTTGGTAACAGTATTGAAGTACTGGCCCATTTCAACAAGTATATATTTGCGGTTGCCTCCGTCTTCGCGGTTTAAGTTTATTACTGCGTGACCGGTGGTGCCGGAACCAGCGAAATAATCCATAATTAAACCCGTTTTTTCGTTATTCAACCCAGCATCAATACAATCTCTCACAGTAAAAATAGACTTGGGAAAAGAAAAAGGATTTGACGGTAATATCTCATTTAATACTCGGCTACCGTAACTATTCGCAGAGTATCTTGGACCGATCCAAACAGTTTTATAATTGAACTTCCTTTTTGTTCTGATAATATCCCAAATTGTTTTCTTCTTATCATGTTTAGCTTCTAATTCGTCAAAAATTGATTCAACTGTGTTTCTTGCAAACACCCATTTTCGCTCAATCCCTTGCGGATCGATTGGATATACCTCTATAATACCGTCTTCCCTCTGAATATTTATGCTTTCTGGGTGAAATTCATCGGAACAGACATCACCAAAACCGATTATTTTTCCGTCTTTAATTAAGATGGGATAAAAACAATTGGCGGCATCACTTCTAAGATGTGCTCCTTTAGAAACGTTTCTTAAAGGACGAACATCGGGATTCTCATCTCTATTTTCCAACCCAATATACTTGCCTGACTGAGGAAAGACAAAGTAGGCAAACTCATGTACATAGGAAAAATTCAAGCCTTGCTGTCCTGTGGCATTGTGAACGATAGATATACAACTTTTTTCGCAATTACTAAAAAGGATTGACAGCAATTGGCCTAAAACTTCTTGCTCAACTTCATCTATTGCAGTAATATTTACAAAGTCTTTTGCCAGAAACGGCTTACTCGCAACAAATCTATTCTCCATCAGGGTTAGCCAGCTTGAGTGTTTAAAAGTATTTTTGTACAATATTTCAGATGAATTTGCATTGTACGGAGGATCAATATATACACACTTTACTTGCTCCCTGTACCTTTCTTTTAGCAGATTAAGAGCCTGAAAATTTTCACTATGAATCAACAGCCCGCTTGTCTCTTCATCCAAATTATCAATACTGGCAATCAACCACTCTTTAAATTCCGCACTAAAATGTTTTGTGTCCAGCACAAGGTTTTTGTTCTGCTGCAAAAACTCTACTGTCAATGGATTGGAATAGGCTTTATCCACTATATTTCCTTCAATCTCGTCAATGGCATACAGTTCCACCCATTCCTGCCTTTGTCCATCATTGGCAGCTATTTCCGCATAGAAGCTTTCATTTATCTTGTCCAGGGTAATACACCAGTTTGTCTCCACCACAAATTTTTTCTTTAACCATAGATTTTTTTGAAAATCCTCTATTTGCGCTAAAAAAGTAATAATAGCCTGGCCTACTTTCTTAATAGCCTTCAACTTTGCCAGATAAGTATTCACTTTCACTTCGTTGTCGGTGTCCAGGTCATCCAAGTGCATAATCTCGGATTTTATGTAAAAATCCAGCTCCCTGTTTAAGAACCTGATTAAATCCTTATGGATAAAGTAATCAAAGGTATTTTTGGCTATATAAGTCTCCAGGTGCTTTTCTAAAATTGTCCGGGACTTGTTTTTTTCTGTTGGTGCCGGAGCATTGACAGCCCAAAGAAACCGCTTAAATTCACTACTTTCTGAAACAGCCTTCTTCATCTTATCAATAGCTGATTTATTGAGTTTAGAATTATCCCTTAGCTTATTGATATCGTCATTCTCATTTGCAGGGGCGCGATACTCAAATTTAAAGGTAAGCTCGTTGCCTTCGGCTTCCAGGAAGTTTTCATCCAGCAGGATGAATTCACGCTTCTTGTCACCATTTTCCTTGTTATTATTTTGTTCGGTATTGGCATCAACAAGTTTAAAATGTATTGTAAATTTTCCTCCCTGTACATCCACCTTAAAGGAATAATTTCTGAAATTTTCACTGGTTTTTATGTAGTATTGGTCATGATTGGCCCAATAGAGCTTTATTTCTTCCCCTTCATAAGGAATAGCATAAACCCCTTCTTTGTAACGCCGCTTGCTGATGAAATCTCCTTCATCATAATAACGGCTAAAGAAGTTATACAGGGCAGAATACACATCGCTTTCCAACTCGGCGGTACCTGTGCCGGAGGATAGACGGGTTTTATATTCGGCATATTCTTCCTTTAGCTTGCTGTCCTCAACCTTGACACCTACACTTTCACACTGTTTTTCAATCTCTTCTATACGTTTCTTGGCTTGACTGTTATCAGAAGCATATTTTGATAATATGGAGTTAACCTCACCAGCAAGGGTGTTTTCAATGAAATTCTTTATCTCGTTTTTCCGGATATTTATGATACGGTATATGCCGAAGTCAAGGTCTGACTTTTCCAGTTCAAAAATATCCTTTAGAAGTTTTGTAAAGCGTTGTAGTTTTTCGCTCATTGGCTAACCCCTCCTGATTTAATATCTGTATCCTTAGTATTTATCTCAACTCTTTTTCTATCTTCTCCTTTAAGCCTCGCATCTGCTGGTTTTGGGGCATCTTTAGGAATTGCCCAAGCCCAGCCAAGACGCTTGGCACCGTCAACTCTGTCCTGCTCGCAGAGAACCTGCACCCTCCTTTGGGATATGCCCCATTTTTCAGCCGCTTCCTTTGCCGTAATATATTCCATTTCATAATCCCTCGCAGAAACATAGTTTTATACTTAATAGTATATACGAAGAAACGAATAAAAGCAACGCTAAACTGGAAATTACTGAATATTTTATGATTGCATGCTCAATTTCTTATTGATAGAAAAGTAGTGTAGCCGTGACATCCTCACGGGGTCAATAGACCCCGTGCATCCTGGTAGTTCAGGACGACAGACCGGTATTCGGCCCTTTGGTTTGCGCCAGTTACAGGATTGAAGCTGTATCTGACGATACTGAGCTGATCGCTCAGGCCAAGCCA
>JAUSPO010000112.1 GCA_030656575.1 Bacillota bacterium | reverse complement strand
TAGCTGTCTTTCCAGGCATAATTTAATAAAAAACACTGGGGGTGCTTTAAGAATTGCATTTTCCGTAAAAGTTGACCCGGCAGGATAAATCTCGCCCATATACTCTGACACCTTCTTCAAAGGTTTTTCTCACATTTCTATTTTAAACGATCATAATTCCATTCTCAAATATTATTTGGAAAATATTCAATGTGGGCAATCACCGACTTGGCCCATCCATCCATCTTTGACTCATCGGAAGGGAAGAGATATTTGGCATATTTATAAACGTTTTCACACATATGGTAGTAATCTAATCTTGATCTTTGTTACGTGTGTTTACTTGAGATCCGTCCACCATCATATACAGCGTTCCGACACGACGCTCATGAGGTAATAACGAGGGGATAGCGTCTTCAGGCATAATTACAGCATAATTACGGATTTCTGTAGATTTCGCAAACTCAGTAATACATGGAAAAGAAATTTCATTGTTTTTAAGTCGATTAATTTATGACCTGCTCTATTTTGGGATGTCAATTAAAAAAATCCCCCCAATCATTGACATTTCCAAGTAATTTGTCTACAATTTAATGTGACCTTTAAACAAATATTAACAAAAGGGGGTTAGAAAATGCACGCTTTGGGCCGTCATGTTCTTGCTGAATTTTATGGGTGTTCTCCTGATATACTAAACGACACAGCAAAGATTGAAGAATTAATGGTTAATGCTGCTCTGGAGGCAGGAGCTGAGATTAGGGAAGTTGTCTTCCATCAGTTTTCCCCTCAAGGAGTGAGTGGCGTAGTTGTAATATCTGAATCACATCTGGCGATTCACACATGGCCGGAGTTCGGTTATGCAGCAGTTGATGTTTTTACTTGCGGGAACACTGTTGATCCGTGGGTATCGTGCTATTATTTGAATAAGCACTTCATAGCGGAGCGTATGGCGGCTAAGGAGATAAAACGCGGCATTTTCGAATATGGTTTTGAAATAAGTCATACGCAGCAAAAATCCGCAGTTTAAATAATGCAAAGGGGGCCTTGAATTTGTCTTCTCCAAATTGGAAGTGGTTTATTGAATTTACGCATCCTACTCAGGCCCACATGCATGGTGTAAAAGATTATATTTACAGCGGCAAAACCCAATTTCAAGAAGTAGAGATTGTAGAGACTGATTTTTTTGGCCGCTGCCTGATCTTAGATGGCAAAATCCAATCCGCTCAATTTGATGAACATATATACCATGAAGCTCTTGTTCATCCAGCCATGATCCTTCATCCGATACCAAAAAGAATTCTGGTAGTTGGTGGAGGAGAGGGAGCTGTTCTCATAGAGATTCTGAAGCATCCTTCGGTTGAAAAGCTGGTAATGGTTGATATTGATAAAGAGGTTGTAGAAATCTGTAAACGATATTTGCCTTCCTGGAGTCAGGATGCTTATGAAGATAATCGCGTAAAGACCTATTTTATGGATGCAAGAAAATATCTTGAAGATAATACTGAGAAGTGGGATCTTATCTTTATGGATCTGACTGAGCCTTTGGATGACAGCGCTTCCTACCTGCTCTTCACAAAAGAGTTTTATAGTTTAGTTGTTGAACGTTTGGAAAAAGGTGGGAGCATTGCTCTGCAGGCTGGGAACTTCAACCCAGGTTTGTTTCAGTGCCATGCAGCTATATATAACACCTTAAAACTTGTCTTTAAGCATGTTGACTCGTATGGGACGTTTATTCCTTCTTTTGATACAAAATGGGGGTTTCTTTATGCCTCCCTGGAAAATACTGCTTTTATACTGGATCCTGCCAAAATTGATGAAAAACTATCCGAAAGAAATATTAGAGGCTTACAGTTTTATGACGGATTAACTCATGTCCATATGTTTACTCTGACAAAAGATTTACGGGAGTTACGTGCCAGGGAAACTCGTATTATAGAAGACAACAAACCGCTTTTTACTTACTAGGCAATAACCGGACTTCTATCACTTCCAATAAGGATAGGAGTCCTCTGTTTTTTCGCAAAAAACCAAAATAGAGGAGAGAATTTACTATGGAAAAAACTTTTACAATGCTTAAACCAGATGCAGTTCAAAGAAATCTAACCGGTGAAATTATTAGCAGGTTCGAAAAAAGAGGATTAAAGCTGGCAGCCTTGAAAATGCTTCTAATTAGCAGAGAAATGGCAGAAGAACACTATGGTGAACATAAAGGGAAGAAGTTTTTTGATGACCTTGTTTCATTCATTACGTCCGGACCAGTTGTTGCGATGGTTTGGGAAGGACAAAATGCAGTACAGTTAGTCCGGAAAATGTTAGGCAGTACTGATCCCCAGGAAGCATTACCTGGTACTGTAAGAGGTGATTATGCCCTATTTACGGGGAATAATATGATTCACGGCTCTGACTCTTTAGAAAGTGCCGCCAGGGAGATATCCCTTTTCTTTGTGGAAAAGGATATAATTACCTACAAAAAAGATATGGATATATGGGTATATGGACAATAAATTTAGGGTTAAAGGGAGTAATGTTTAAATAATATAATAATTTAGACTATTTGTCTTAGGCTCATATAGGGATTAACCCTCATACTAAGGGTTATTATCCCTTATGGGTCCTTTTTTTTAGTATTTTTCCCGATAGTAAATAATTATGACTTATGGCAATATGAGATCGTAATAATATATTTACTATTAATTTGTATTAATATCCTATTGCTACTAATTATTTTTAACTCTTTATGCTAAATAAAATATTCCTCTGTTTTATATCTTTATAGGGACATTTTTGATGTACATGACAAGTTTTCTGGTTATGTAATACTTCGGTAAAGTAGGTGGTAGATGCGGAAATTGAAAAGCTACAAGTTGGCTTGGTCCAGTAGTTGTAATCAGGACCTAACAGACAAGAGGAGGTGAATGCTATGAAGCCCCATTACCCGCCATCCATGGACAGAGTTAAAGAAGAAGTCGAGCTGCATCTGAAAAAAGATAATAATCTGGCTAACCTTTTTGAGGTATATAAAGGAATCTTAGCCGTGCAGCTTGATTACCTAAACAAGATTGATGCAACTGTAAATCTTTCTGAAGAAGAAATAAAAGAATGTTTTAGAAATGAAAAGTTTTTAATGTCCGACAACAAAATGAAAATTGACACGAAACTTTTCAGAGAGCTTTTAAGTTCTGTATGCGAGGCAGTTAATGAAAAAAGTCCCGAAGCGCCTGCTTCACTTTTAGTATTGCCTGAAGCAGATGAATTTAAAGAAGAAAACATAAAGAAATTTTTACAGGAAATAGCTTTGTTCAGTAAACAAGAGCTGGAAAAATTTATTGAAGAGACTGAAATGGATAAAAGAACAGGGCTAAACAGTGAGATCATATCCTTTGTCATCCTTATGAGCCTTAGCCCATTTTACAGTTCTAATATGAAAGAGGTTAGGGAAAAAACAGATTTTACGCTTTGGCGCCAGAGTTATTGTCCCGTGTGCGGTCAAACAGCTGTAATAGCCAGGCACAGGAATGAAGACGGGGCAAGAATACTGGAATGCTGGCTCTGCCATGCTGAATGGGTTTTTCCTCGGATGGAGTGTCCGTATTGCAGCAACAAGGACCAAAAAAAATTGCGCTTTTTTTATGTGCCAGGTGACAAAGCCCGTCAGGTTCATGTTTGTGAAAGCTGTAAGAAGTACCTAAAGACTATAGATAACAAGCTTATGGAAACAGATGTCCTCCTGGATATCGAAGCAATTGCTACAGGTTATTTGGATATGCTGGCAAAAAAAGAGGGTTACATTTTACCTGTCGAAACAGCTGTTTTAAACTAAACCTGTGTGGATCTGATATTCGTGGCAAATATTTTCTTACCAATATACCGAAAGAACAAGAGGGGTCAAAAAAAACATTTGATTTGACCTAAATATCAAAGTGAGGTGAAGTTTCATATGAAGATTTCCCGTAGGAATTTCTTATGGGTGTCTGGCGCAGCAATTACCGCAAGCTTAGCTGCCAAGTTGGGCTGTGCACCGAAAGAACCAGTTGTTGATCCAGGTGAAGAACAGGTTGGTGTTGAACCAGAGGAATTACGTGTTCAGTATGCTTCAACGGTAACTCAAATATGCTCTATTTGTGGTGTCGGCTGTGGCGTACTCTGTTATGTTGAAGATGGAAAGATTACAGCCGTAGAAGGCGATCCGGACCATCCCATCAACGAAGGCGCTCTTTGCAGTAAAGGTTCGGCTCTTTACAACATGTATTACATTTATGATGAAAAAGGCAATGCTATACAGAACCCCCAGAGAATGACTAAAGTTCTCTACCGGGCACCAAAGGCCACGGACTGGGTAGAAAAAAGTTTGGACTGGGCCATTGATGAAATTGCCAAGCGGACCAAAGCAACCCGTGATGAATATTTCAAGGAGAAGAATGCAGCTGGTCAAACGGTGAATCGCTGTGAAGCGCTGGCCTGGGTGGGAAGCGCCATGTGCACCAACGAAGAAAACTATCTCTTTAGGAAGCTTGTTGCGGCCACAGGTATCGTCAATAATGACCACTGCGCCCGTCTCTGACACTCTTCCACTGTCCAAGGTTTGGGCAATTCATTTGGAAGAGGAGTTATGACCAACCACTGGATTGATTACCAGCACTCCGACGTAATTATGAATATCGGCGGAAACACCGCTGAGAACCACCCCATTTCCATGAAGTGGATTCAAAAGGCGATAGATAATGGATGCAAACTGATTGTGGTTGACCCCCGTTTCACCAGGACTGCCTCTTTGGCTGATGTCTACGCGCCAATCCGTCCGGGAACCAACACTGCGTTTCTTTCCGGATTAATTAATTATGCCATTCAAAATAACAAATATCATGCAGAATACGTAAAATTATTCACCAATGCCTCCAGCCTGATTGATCCTGGATTTGGTTACAGCGATGGTTTGTTCACCGGGTCTTCAGCAGCAGCGAACCTGGGGGACGGTCAGGTAGCATATACCAACAAGGCATCCTGGGCTTACCAGAGAGACGCTGAGGGGAAAATCCTGAAGGACGAAACTCTGGAGGATCCTAACTGCGTATGGCAGCTCTTTAAAAAGCACTACTCCCGCTACGACGTGAAAACCGTCAGCGAAATCACCGGCTGCCCCGAGGATAAGTTTAAGGAAGTTGCCGAAGTGTTCTGCAGCACCGGTGAAGCGGGCAAAGCTGGAAATATCTCCTACGCTATGGGTATGACCCAGTTCACCCACGGTTCCCAGAACGTGCGCAGCTGTGCCATTCTACAGCTGGTGCTGGGTAACGTAGGTATTGCCGGCGGCGGCGTGAACGCCCAGCGGGGCCAGTCCAACGTGCAGGGTGCCTGCGATATGGGGCAATTGTTCCACATCGTAACCGGTTATATGCCCATGCCCGCGGATGGACAGGATTTTACCGCATACAACGATGCTGGTCCTAAAGCAGGTTACTGGGTGAACCGGCCCAAGTTTCTGGTCAGCATGCTGAAAGCCTTCTACGGAGATAAAGCTACTGCAGATAACGATTTCTGCTATGATTACCTACCCAAGCTGGATAAAAACCGCTCCTCCGTTGCCTATTATTCTTATATGGCCAAAGGGGAGGTCAAGGGATATTTCTGTTTCGGTGATAACCCCGTAGTGGGTGGGGCTAATACCAAAAGGAAGCGCAAGGCTCAGGCAAAACTGGATTGGATGGTTTGCTCGGATATCTATGAAAATGAAACAGCCTCTTTCTGGAAAGCTCCCGATATGAACCCAGCAGAAATTGATACGGAAGTGTTCCTGCTGCCCGCCTCCCTGCATTTTGAAAAAGAAGGCGGCACCATATCCAACTCCGGACGCTGGATCCAGTGGCGTAACAAAGCCCAGGATGCTCCTGGCGACGCCAAGTCCGACCTTTGGCTTACTGATAAGATATTTAAGGCTATCAGGAAGCTGTATAAAGATGAAGGCGGGTCATTCCCAGAACCCATCCTGGATATGACTTGGGATTACGGCGATGAACCGGATCCTGCAAAGGTTGCTATGGAAATTAACGGTTATGAAACTGCTTCTGGTGCTCTGCTGACTACCTTCGGAAAATGTGCAGATGACGGCAGCACTGTCTGCGGTAGCTGGATTTATGCCGGTTACTACGCGGATGAGAGCAATCCCAACTGTAAGAGGCGCACCAGGGAAACTGAAGGCCTCGGCCTGAACTCTGAGTTTTCCTATTCCTGGCCGGTTAACCGTAGAATTGTTTACAACCGCTGTTCCTGCGATGCAAACGGGAACCCCTGGAATCCCGATAAGGCTCTGTTTAAGTGGAATGGCAGTGATTGGGACAAAATGGATGTTCCTGACTTTAATGCCACAGTACCACCTGAAGAGACAGCCGACAAGCCTTTTATCATGAATGCGGAACTGCAGTCCAGGCTCTTTGCTCCAGGCATGGTGGATGGTCCTTTCCCTGAGCACTACGAGCCTTGGGAAAGCGTAACCAGCAACAAGATGTCCAATGTGCAGTTCAACCCTTGCTGCATGGTGTGGTATCCCGAAGACCGGGGAAGCGCTGCGGATTATCCCTATATTGCCACTACCTATCGTCTGAGCGAGCACTACCAGACCGGTATTATGACCAGGAACATGCCCTGGTTGAACGAAGCTCAACCGGAAATGTTCTGTGAAATCAGCACGTCGCTGGCTTCCAAAATAGGTGTCAGTAATGGTGACATGGTGGAAGTGGAAAACAAGAGGGGTAAGATTCAGTGTAAAGTTGCGGTTACTCCGAGAATTAAGTCATTGACCATCAACGGTGAGGAAAAAGAAATTGTGGGTATGCCTTTCCACTGGGGATTCATGGGTCTCTCCTCAGGAGAATCGGCCAATGACCTGACTCCCACCATCGGTTGTGCCAACACCACCATACCGGAATACAAAGCGTTTATCTGCAATATAAGGAAGGTGGGCTAAATGGCAAATAAAGTAAGATTAATTGATGTAACCAAATGTATGGGCTGCAAAGGATGCCAGGTAGCATGCAAGCAATGGAACCAGTTGCCTGCCACTCAGACCACATTTACCGGAAGCTATGAAAATCCGGCCGATTTTGCGCCGGAAACCTGGGGCCGTGTAAAATTTAACGAATACGAGCAGGGCAGCGAGGTAAAATGGTATTTCAATTTCAGTTCTTGCATGCACTGTACTGAAGCTGCCTGCGTGGAGATCTGCCCCGTTAAAGCTATTTCAAAAACTGCTCTCGGTACTGTAAAAATAGACCAGGGAGTTTGTATAGGTTGTGGTGCCTGCGCGTCTGTATGCCCCTTTAAGGTGCCCAAAGTCGGGAACGGCAAGGCATGGAAATGCACATCCTGCATTGACCGTGTAACCAACGGTATGGCTACCGCATGTGCTACCGCCTGTGCCCCCGGAGCAATAACTTTTGGAGATGTAGGCGATAAGATTGCCGAAGCAGAAGCAAGGGTTTCTGAGTTAAAAAGTAAGGGATACGCAAATGCTCAAGTTTATGGAGTAGAAGAATTAGGCGGCTTGGGCGTAATATATGTATTGGCTGATTCGCCGGACAAGTATGGTATGCCTGTTAATCCTCAGGTTGCTTATGCTAATGTCTACCTCTGGAAAGTAGCACTGGGCCCTGTAAAAACACTGGCAACAATCGGCTTGGCTGCGGGCGCACTGTCCGGATGGTTTAAACTACGTAAAGATGAAGTGAGTAAAGAAAACGGGGAAAGAGTATAACATCTTAATTGGTTTTATATCCATGCTCGATTAGTTTTTAGGGGGGATTATTCCCCCCTTTTTTTATATCAAGTTTTGTAGGAGAGAAGGCAGTATAACAGAACTGACGCGTATCATTAAGAGAT
>JAUSPO010000107.1 GCA_030656575.1 Bacillota bacterium | reverse complement strand
ATGTTTTTCGCTTTCTCCCTGGAGAAGCAGCTTGCCTCAGGATAATTCCACATTCTTTCTTCGCCGTGGCAATACCCTTACCAATCATACGCCTAGCGCTTTCAAAGGCACTCCTTGTTTTCTCTGTGTTGCCGGGCTTTAGTCCAATTACTTCTTTTGCTATATCCCGATGGCTTAAGCCTTTTATTTGAGAATAAACCAACCATTTAAATCGCTCTGTTTCTATTTTTTTATGCCGTTTCTCCCATCCCTGGACTTTCCTGTCAGCTTCTAGATCGTCAAGGTATTCAATAATCTTTTTCTTGCAAAGGCTTTCAAATGCTTTCTGCATTTGTGGGCGTGTCATTTCTGTATTATATAATTTGGGAAGTTCGATAATTAAGGATTTTTGATGCGGCCAGCAATCCCAACCGGGGGAAGAAACCCATTCATTTCTGATATTGTCAATATCGTCAATGTCCCCATACATTGCCCATAAGTACATCGTTTCAAGGGACTGCCTTTGTATCCAGTCATCTTCAGAGTGCAAAAAATATTTATCTATCCATTCATCGATCCTTTTTTTTAGAGGTAGCAAATCGGGATAAATATCTTCTGTTGCCACCTCATAACTGCTCCAGGACAGCAGATCATTAATATGCTTTGCTAAAAGTACCCGTGGTCCCAGCTTTTCTGTAAAGGTTTTAATTTTTACATCCAGGGAATAAGAATCGCTTATTTCTTTATAGTTAATCTTAAAATAGGGGAAAGCCTTTTCACGAAGCCACTCTATCACCTCTGGGGCTATTGCTTCGATAGCTTCAAGAAAGAGGCCCCTTGCATTTGCTATTGATATATTTTTATCTGGTGGTTCCCACGTAAAATTTTTAGGGTCGGCCATGTTTTCACCACCTTTGTGTGCGGTTTGTGTGCGAACTCATCCAAATATGTATTCTGCCCACCTCAATCCTTAGACCGGTTGCCTACAGCAGCCGACCAGACTCGATCACCAATAGTTCCTGCTTCAGCTGATACAGCTTTTTCCGAACAATACTTATGGTCTAAAGGTAGTCCTGCTGGCGAAGGAAGGTGGAGGAATCGAGAGCAGCCAAGCGAGCCTCCTGCTCCCTGATCAGCCGCTGAACCTTCAACTTGCGCCGAGCGATTCGTTGCTGTAACTTGCGGTCTTGGGGGTCCATATTACACCTCGTCCTTCCGCCACAAAATCCGACATTGCTTCGTTTGTGTTTGACCTTCTTAAAGGAAACCTCATAAGTGATGAAGTCTATTTTTTAGGTTTCTTAACAGGGACTTTTTCAGTTACGATTGTGGGCTGCACAGTAGCCTTCTCGACTTTTTTCTTCTTTTTTGGCGGCCTCTTTGGGGTTTTATCTCCCATATCAAACATCTCCTCTTTAATAGAATCGACATTAAGTCTTCCTATACACATTGACCCCAATTTTAATGTCTTCTTTATCAGGTACAGATACATTGCCTTCAGTTGAGCCGATAATAATGCTCTTTCCTGAAGATGACTTGCCACATTCCTTTGATATATCAACTGTTATAGTCAGTATACTGCCATTCAACTTCATTTCGCAATTCTTCATGGGTGCTTTCCTCCTTGTTATTTTGGTTCTAATCTATCTTAGAATCCACCATTTTTCACCTTCATTAAACAACTCAATTGCTTTTCCGTCAATATTGCATTTATATCTTACTGCATTATTAAAAAGCTTCATGCTCCTAATTGGATCTTTTATTTCAAATTTTTCATCGTTGTAAGTCAATTCAATAGGGATATTCCACTCCACTATTATCAAGTTTGCTCTCAACTACAACAAACATTTTTTCGGTTCCCCAAGCCATAATATCACTCCCTTCGAGCAGTTCTCTAAATCTCCTGCAGCAGCCGCCCAGACTCCAGTACCAATAGCTCCAGCGGCTTTTCCATACCATACCCATGGCCTAAAGGTAGTACTGCTGGTCGGGCATGGCGACCGAGATGGCTTCGTGCTCCCCTAATATCACATCTGCTGTACCATATAAACGCCGCTACGGGCCTCCTGGTAACTCTGAGAGGCATTCCTGCCAGTATTTTGATGTGTTGTTCCCCTTTTGGCGTTCTATCTTTTCACTCGAGCTTACCGTCTATCCATTCATCGACATACCTCGCTCCGTCCGCGAAAGTCCATGTCCCATGGCCGTGCCTCTTGCCGTCTTTCCATTCCCCTTCATACTTTGCTCCGTCCGGATAAGTCATTGTCCCCTGGCCGTGCGGCTTGCCATCTTTTAATTGTCCCGTGTAAGTTCCTCTTTTCATCTTTATTCACCTTCTTAACCTAATCTGGCATAGCCATTACCATAAAAGTTGGATTTCAAAATGACCCCTTCTAAACATAGTGTACATCGGCGTTCTCAGGATCGCTAAAAAACATCTTGCCAAATTCTTGATAAACTTAAGAATTAAGGGCCTAATAGCAGTAAGGACAATTTTCCTTTATCCCCCCGCTGGCATTATACCCTTATCCATGGAAGGCGACCAGCTTCCAAGGCTGATAACTCCTGTTCCAAATAGTACAGCTTTTTCCGGACTATACTCATGGCCTGAAGGTAGTCCTTATGGCGAAGGAAGGTTGAGGAATCGAATGCAGCCAAGCGAGCCTCCTGCTCCCTGATCAGCCGCTGAACCTTCAACTTGCGCCGAGCGATTCGTTGCTGTAACTTGCGGTCCTGGAGATACATTGCGCCATTCCCCCCCCACTCATTAAACTCTCATCCACCGTATAT
>JAUSPO010000099.1 GCA_030656575.1 Bacillota bacterium | reverse complement strand
TATACAAATTCAACCCAGCTTCCCGTAGGTCATACTGATGACATTTTCTCTGCACTTGATCTACAGGAAGAGCTGCAGGTAAGATATACCGGGGGGACAGTATTCCACATTTTCCTTGGGGAGAAGCTGGAGGATATAGAGGCATGCAAAAAGCTCCTGCAAAGAATCATGGGTCGTTATCGTGTTCCTTATGTTACAATAACCCCCACTTTTAGTGTCTGTCTCGACCATGGTTACATTACCGGAGAGGTATATGAATGCAGTCAATGTGGGAAGGAAACGGAGGTCTGGAGCAGAGTGGTGGGCTTCTACCGTCCGGTTCAAAACTGGAATAAGGGTAAACAAAGCGAATTTAATGAGAGAAAAGTGTTTGTAGTGAACTAATTTTTTTATATTAGAAAGAGGTATTATGTATGTTCATAGATGTACATGTTCATGTTTTCCCACCCGATGTGACACAAAGCATTAAAGAGTATACCGATAAAGATAATTTTTTGTGCCAGATCTGCTCCAGCCCGTCACATAAATATGCTACAGTGGAAGAACTTCTGCAGGAAATGGATAAGAGTGGGATAGATAAGGCGGCAGTCAGCGGCTTTGCATCCTCTGACCAGGGCCTTTGCAGGGCAATGAACGATTATGTCCTCGAAGCAGCTGCAAATTATCCTGACAGGTTCCTGCCCATGGCAGTTGTTTCCCCCCTGGACCCGGGAATGGAAAAAGAAATTAACCGCACAAGCGATCTGGGAATCAGGGGCGTAGGCGAACTATTTCCATGGGGACAAAATTTTCCACTGGAAGGGCGGGAAGCCGGGAAACTTGCCTCGTTCTGTACAGAAAAAAATCTGCCCCTTTTGCTCCATGTTAATGAAAATGTGGGGCATTCTTATCCTGGCAAAGGCGATATCTCTGTAAGAGAAGCATCTGAATTTGCCGTGAGGAATCCGGAGCTTACCATTATTTTTGCCCATTGGGGCGGAGGGCTTCCTTTCTATGAATTAATGCCCGAACTTAAAAAACAGCTGAAAAACGTTTACTATGACACTGCAGCCGGACCTTTTTTATATGACAAGAGTATTTATCGTGCTGCCCGGGAAATTGGAATTTTGCATAAAATACTTCTCGGCACAGATTATCCTCTCATATCTCCCCGGCGTTACCTTCGTGAACTGAAGGAATCGGGGCTGGAGCCCCATGAAATAAACATGGTCATGGGCGAAAATGCGAAAGCCATATTTTTTGATCCCCAGGAGCATATTATTACCGACTAACCCATCATATACGTTGATTACAATACTAGATAGCTTGAAAAAATTTTGTTAGTTCAGCTATATTTTGCTAGGTACCTCCGTAGTTTTGAATCTGTGCTTTGCGCAATGCACTATTCAATCTTATCGTGAGGTATTTACTTTTTTAAGATCTTTTGGTTTAAGTCCCTCCCAACAGCGATCGCCATCCGAGGGGACAAAAGAGGAAAATTATTTACATTTGTCGTCGTGGGTAAGCGGGGTGGTGAGTCGCTGAAGCAGAGTCTCCAAGTTCAAGTGGCTGCTCTTAGCGGCTCAGCTCCAGCACTACGGCAAACTTCCCCGTGGGAACTCCCATCCAGGTCGACCACGGGTCTGCTGACGTCCTGTCAGCAGAGTTGTTTTCGTGCCTGCGCTTTGCCGAGAACTTATGGCCTACTTGAACAAAGTCGTCTCTGCCAACAGCGATCACCACCTGGGCAAACATTCGGGAGGGAAAACCTTCTTAGACATAGTTTTGTTCGTAGGGTTGTGGTAGTTAGTATGTAAAATGGGGAGTCATACTTTTTCTATTGAAGGAAATAATAAAAGCAAACAGGTAAGGAAAGGATGAAGCTTAGCGATGCGAATTATGATGCTCAGCTGGGAATTTCCACCGCAGAACGTTGGCGGTTTATCCCAGCATGTATATGAACTCTCCAGGGCCCTTGTAAAAGAGGGGGTTCACGTTGATGTGATTACTTCCGGTGGAGAAAAAATACCTGAAAGGGAAACAATGGAAGGGATAGGGGTTTGGAGGGTCAATACCTTTCAGGGAGGTTCAGGAAGAGACTTCATTGATTGGGTTCAGAGGTTAAATTTTGCCTTACTGGAGAAGGGTGCCCTGCTCAGCAGCCAGAAAAACAAATACGACCTCATTCATGCCCATGATTGGCTTGCTACCTATGCGGCCCGCAGCCTTAAATATATCTATACGACACCTTTACTGGCTACTATTCATGCTACTGAATTCGGCCGTAATAACGGTTTACATAACGATGAACAGCGTAATATCAGTGAACTGGAATGGTGGTTGACCTATGAAGCATGGAAAGTGGTCTGCTGCAGCAGGTATATGAAAGACGAACTGCAGAATGTTTTCCAGCTTCCAGAGGAAAAAATTGAAATCATTCCCAACGGAATCAGGCCTGAAGCGTACCAACCCTCAGATCAAGCCTCAATTATGGAGACACTGCCCGTAGATCCCCATGAAAAAATAATTTTTTATATCGGTCGTCTCGTTAAGGAAAAAGGAGTACAGGTACTCCTCGATGCTGCCCCGGCTATTTTAGAACGTTTTCCAAATGCAAGATTTGTGATAGCAGGAAAAGGTCCTTTTGAAGAATCTCTACAGGCACAAGCCCGAAATTTGGGCCTTGAAGATAAGGTACACTTTTTAGGCTATGTAAATGACCAGGCTCGTAATAGTTTGTATGATTCAGCTTCGGTGGCGGTTTTTGCCAGCTTGTATGAGCCTTTTGGAATTGTTGCTCTTGAGGCCATGGCCTCCGGAACCCCGGTTGTTGTTTCATCGGTAGGTGGTCTTGATGAAATTATCCAGCACGAAAAAGATGGATTAAAGGTTTACCCGGGAGACCCAAATTCTCTGGCAGAACAGATTTGCCGCCTCTTGGAGAACGAGGATTGGGCGGCTTCTTTAGCTGAAAAAGGTTATGAAAAAGCGGTCAGTAATTATTCATGGAAAAAAATTGCACAAAGAACTGCGAAAGTTTACAGTGACATAATTTTATCTCCGGAAAATACAAAGTGGAAGGATAGCGTGAAGAAAAAAAGATTATGGGAAGAGGTGACAATAACAAAGGGAGGGGAGGAAGAAGCAGAAATCCCTTACCTGGTATAAATGAGTGGGTAAAGCAGGGTGAAAATTAAATCTTTTTATAACAGTGATTATCTGTTATAATAATAATGGTAAATAAAGTGTTGTTTGGAGTGTCTATGAAGAAATTTGCCATTGCCAGACCAGGATATCCGTACGTAATTGCAGCATTGGTGGTAACAATTTTTTTATATACCAAGGTTTCTTTTTTAACTCCTGTTTTTCTTTTTTTAACAATATTTATTGCATTCTTTTTTCGTGATCCTGTAAGGACATCTCCTCAGGGGGAAAACCTGATTCTCGCTCCTGCTGATGGAAAAATTATCAAGGTGGAAAAGATTTTTGAACCTAATTTTGTTGAGGGCGAAGCCCTTAAAGTAAGTATCTTTCTTTCCATTTTTAATGTTCATATTAACCGCTCTCCTGTAAAAGGGACAATATCCATGATCAAGTATATCCCGGGCAGTTTTTTTGCCGCGTACAAAGACGAAGCTTCTTTAAGTAATGAAAAGAACTTAATTGGTATTGAAACTGAAGAGGGTAGGTTTCTTGTTGTACAGATTGCAGGATTAATTGCCAGAAGAATTTTGTGCTGGGTAAAAATGGGAGATAGGGTTGAACGAGGCATGCGTTTAGGTATGATTAAATTTGGTTCATGTACTGAGCTATATATGCCTCTGAAGGTAGATCTCAAAGTTAGAGAGGGTGATCGGGTCCGTGCAGGAGAAACTGTACTGGGAGAAATTTAAAGGAACAGCTCTAAGAAATGTGCCTAATGCTTTAACGATGGGTAATCTTTTATTGGGTATGCTGGCTCTCCTCTATATTTTAGAGGGCAGGTATGAATTGAGCATATCTTTAATTCTTATCGCCATGGTGCTTGATGGTCTCGATGGAAAAATTGCTATGAGCCTAAAGGTGGAAAGTGAACTGGGGAAACAGCTGGATTCACTCTGTGATCTTGTTTCATTTGGTGTGGTCCCTGCCATAATTATCTATACTATATCCCTGTCCCAGTTTGGATTCGTTGGTTTTATTGCAACGGCCCTTTTTCCTCTTGCCGGAGCTTACCGACTGGCAAAATTTAATTTGGGGCTTTCCTCGGGCCCGGGTTTTACAGGTCTGCCAATCACTGTTGCCGGAGGAACCTTGGCTGCGCTGGCTCTGCACAGCATTTTTTATCTTACCTGGATAGCTCCAATTTTTACTATTATTCTTGCCCTGCTGATGGTCAGTAAGGTAAAGTACCCAGCCATTAAAAAGGGAGAACAGGAAAAGAATTCATATCTTTTCCTGTTATTTTATTCCGGGATACTCAGTTTCATCTTTTTTGTAATATTCAAACGGGAAGTTATCCTTTATTTTCTGTTATCCTATATAGTCTTCGGAATTCTTAGCAGGATCTATCTCAAAATAAAAAGCAGGGAAGAAGCTCCCTGTTCTTTAACATCCGACAGCCTTGGCAACTAAGTGACGAATACATCATAAATGTAGTGAACTTGCAGAAGAAGATGGTAGTTTTCCGTCCATTTAGCGATTAGTTTTTTTGGTAAGGTTTTTTAAAACTGCTTCCACTTCATTTGTAAGATCTTCTTTTTGGAATCTCCAGATCCAGTTGTTTTCTATGGTGCCTGGAATATTCATCCTCGCTTTACTTCCTAAACATAAAATATCCTGCAGAGGAATAATTACTCTTTGGGCGTTACTTTTGAATGCCAGTTCAATAAAGTGCCAGCAGATCTCTTTTGCATGCTTATCTGTTTCCAAACATTCACAGTTGTTTTTCTGATTGTACCACCCCAAAATTGTATCGTTATCATGAGTCCCCGTATAAACAACCGTGTCTTTTTCATAAAGGGGAATCTTAAAGCTTTCACATTGCCGTCCATCCATGATGAATTGCATTACCTTCATTCCCGGAAAAGAAAAGGTCATTCTTAAATCTTCCACCGCCGGGGTCAGATGACCCAAATTTTCTGCGATCAGGGGGATATCTCCCAGATCTTTTTTTATACTGGTAAAGAACTTTTCACCGGGACCATCCACCCAACGGACATTGGAAAAAGCTTCTAATGCTTCCCCGGTCAAAACAAATTCGTCACGCAATCCGTCCGGATCAATAAGTAGGGGATTTCCTGCAAAGGCAGAAAAGCACTGATAGGGAGAATCCCCCAAAGCCGGGGGGTTTAGGGGCAGTATCTGCCAGAGTTTCTGGCCGCTGCGTTCCAAAAAGTCTGCAAATTCATAGGCTTCTTTTCCAAGGCCGCCTATTCCGTGTTCAGAAGGCGGTGAAGTGATATGCAGCAAAACACCGCTTTCCCGCTTCTTTTCCAGGCTGTCACCCCATCTGTCCTGGATAAGTAATCTACCTTCCAGGGGCTGCAGGGTAATATTGAGCATACCTTCATCGAGGATGACTTCCTCATAATTTTGAAGGGGATCTACTAATCTTCCCTGGCACCAACGGCTTAGATCGAGGGATAAGTTTATTTCTTTGCTTGCATTTCGGTTTAAGAGAACAACAGCAGTGTTATTTTTTTTTATCTCACGGAAAACGTCCAGATTATTTTCGATTCTCCTTAAGTAACAGTATATGTCCCCTTGGGCATATAAAGGTATCCAATGCCCTGTCTGCAAAACATCGTAATGATTTCTCAGAGAAATAACCTCTTTATACCAGTTAAGAATATCCAGGTTTTCCCTGCCCCAGGGGAAAGTGCCCCGGTTTTGAGGGTCTTGACCCCCTTCAAGCCCTGCCTCGTCCCCATAATAAATAGATGGGATTCCCGGAAAGGTAAGCTGCCAGAGGGAGGCCAGTTTGATACGGGCATTCTGCAGCCTTGTTTTTTCTTCTGACGATATCTCTTCAGGAAGAACGTCGCTGAGGACTGTCAAAAGACGGGGGACGTCATGGCTGCCGGTGATGTTCATTGCGCTGTAAAAATGGTATAAAGGATAATTCTCAAAAAGTCTCATCATTTCCGCATGAATGGATTGCCCATCTTTTTTACTGAGGATGAAGTCCAGTAAGATGTTGCGAAAAGGATAGTTTGTAGCTGCATCAAGTTCCTCTCCTAAAAGATACTCGCGCCTTTCCCCATAGCTTATTTTGTTAGACGCATCCTCCCAGACTTCCCCTATAAGGATGGATTCATGATCAATTTCTTTCATAGTTTTCCGGAAGTTTTTGATGAACGCGGGAGGAAGCTCATCTGCCACATCCAGCCGCCATCCTCTTACACCAGAGCGCTGCCAGTACTTTAAGACGCTGTTTTCCTGAAAAATAATAAAATCCTGGTATGACGGTTCCAGTTCATTAACATTTGGCAACGTTTCAATTCCCCACCAGCAGTCATAGGTCTCTGGAAAATCCTTAAAACGATACCAGGAATAATAGGGGGAATCCTGGGATTGGTAAGCCCAGAGAGGCATAGTTCCCTTCTTTGTTGAAGTAGATACTGTCACTTCCAGTATGGCTGAAAACTCCGTCTAAAATAATAGAGATACCTAATTCAGCAGCTCCTCTGCAGAGTTCCCGGAAGAGATCGTTATCACCAAACATGGGATCGATCTTAAGATAATCTGCAGTATCATATTTATGATTACTGGAAGCTTCAAAAATAGGATTAAAGTAAATAGCGCTTATCCCCAAGCTCTTTAAATAGGGCAGCTTTTTTTAACTCCGGCCAAATTTCCTCCAAAGAAGTCCCAGCGCTCAACCTTTCCTGATTTTTCCCTGATATAGATGGGGGTATTATCCCAGTGAGAATGAAGGAGAGAGTTTTTACGGGGGTTTAATACTTTTCCGTCTTCTGAGCCGTTATAGAAACGATCTACAAAAATCTGATAGATAACTGCTTTTTGATACCACGCAGGGGTAGAAATAATCGTTCTTTAAAGACAGTAATTTGATAAGGAACGGGGTTACTTTCCGTGACTACTCCTTTACCGCCAGCATGCTGAGGGTTGCTTCCGTAAAAAAAAGTCCTGCCCTCTTTTATTACGGAAAAATAATACCACAATAAAGATGGTTCAGGCGGAGTATGAATAATCCCTCTAAAAATAAGCTCTTTTCCCCGGTTTTCCAGAACGCTCATTTCCTTTGCAATCTCGCTGTCTCCTTCCCGGCGGAGCCGAATGGAAACCCGGTCAATGTTCTCGCCGTCTAGAACTTTGAATTGAAAGGTGACCTTTTTATACAGGGGACAGCGCCAAAGGGATTGCGAAAAAAAAGGTCGTGAGAATCATAAAAGAGCCATTCCTGTTCCATTTCATTCACCTGCCTATAGATTAAGTTACCGGTTTTATCTTCCAAATATCTTTTGCATATTCAGTGATAGTGCGGTCGCTGGAAAATTTGCCTGAGTGGGCAATATTAATGACACACATTTCCAGCCATTTCTTCCTGTTTCTGTAGGCATTATCAACTCTCATTTGGGCATCTGCATAGGATTGAAAATCTTTCAATATGAAATATTCGTCGTTTTTATCCAAAAGGGAGTCGTATATTGTGACGAATTCTTCCCATCTGCTGGTAGAAAAGCCGTCAATAAGCTGGTTGAGAACCTTTTGTATTCTTATTTCACTATGATAAATATCCAGAGAACGATAGCCTCCATGGGAATAATAGCTTATTACCTCGCTTGGGGACAGGCCAAAGATGAATATGTTTTCGTCTCCCACTTCTTCCATGATTTCAATATTTGCGCCGTCCAGTGTTCCCAGCGTGACTGCGCCGTTCATCATAAATTTCATATTGCCGGTTCCGGAGGCTTCCTTACTTGCCGTAGAGATCTGCTCGCTCACGTCAGCGGCCGGGATAATCGTTTCAGCCAGGGAAACACGGTAATTTTCCAAAAAAACCACTTTAATTTTGTCTTTGATATTCTGATCAGAGTTTATTACTGAGGCCACTGTATTAATTAGCTTAATAATTCTTGTAGCCAGGCGGTAACCAGGGGCCGCTTTTCCCCCAAAAATGAAAGTCCTGGGTAAGATATCCAGATCAGGGTTTTCCAGTAAACGGTTATAAAGGTCCATGATATGAAGCAGATTCAAAACCTGTCTTTTATAACCATGAATTCTTTTTACATGCACATCAAAAATAGAATTAATGTCAACAGAAATGTTATTCTTCTCTTTAATCAAATTTGCAAGTATTATTTTATTTTCTTGTTTGATCTTAAAAATCTTTTCCTGGAAAGAGGGATCTGCCTTATATTCTTTAAGTTTAATCAGTTCTGAGGGCTCCCTCACCCAGTTTGTGCCGATTGTGTTACTGATCTGTGCGGAAAGGAAAGGGTTTGCTTTGAGGAGCCATCTCCTGTGAGTTATCCCATTTGTTTTATTGTTAAATTTATAAGGGAATACTTCGTGGAAATTTTTCATTTCCCGATTTTTAAGAATCTCCGTATGGATCCTGGCAACCCCATTTACGCTGTGACTGCCTACGATGGCAAGGTGGGACATCCTGACCCTGCCGTCAGCAATGATAGCCATATTCCCGATTTTTTCCCAGTCGCCGGGATATAAATTCCAAAGTTTTTGGCAGAATCTTTCATTCATTTCATCTACGATCATATAGATCCTGGGCAGCAGAGCTTTAAAAATATCAATCGGCCATGTTTCAAGCGCTTCTGCCAGGGTTGTGTGGTTTGTGTAAGAAACAGTTTTCGTGGTAATCATAAAAGCTTCGTCCCAATCCATTTTCTCTTCATCGATCAGGATACGCATCAGCTCTGCCACAGCAAGGGCCGGGTGGGTGTCATTAATATGCAGGGATATTTTATTAGGAAAATCGGCAAGGGGATATTTTCTTCTTTTATACCAGCGCACGATGCTTTGTATCCCTGCAGAAACGAAAAAGTACTCCTGTTTAAGCCGCAGGATTCTTCCTTCGTTATTAGTATCGTCGGGGTAGAGGAACTGAGATATGGATTCTATGGAGTATTTGTAATCCAGGATTTTTTGCTGGTTGTCATGTCCCGGGGTAACAAAATCGCACATTTCCGGAGCCGCTTCGGCACTCCACAGACGAAGGGTGTTTACAGTGCTGTTGTGATAGCCCATGATGGGAATATCATAGGGAACGGCGAGGACAACATTGTAATTTTCGTGGTGAAACGTGAGCCGCCCATCCGTTTGTTCTACACGAACATCCCCACCGTAGCGTACCTCCACTGCACGATCTGATTTTCGAATTTCCCAGACATTTGCTTCCCTGAGCCAGTACTCCGGAAGTTCGACCTGATAACCTTCCAGGATTTTTTGTTCAAAAAGACCATAACGGTATCTTATGCCGCAGCCGTGCCCAGGAAGGTTCAAAGAAGCAATGGAGTCCAGGAAGCATGCCGCCAGACGTCCCAACCCTCCGTTACCCAGTCCTGCGTCTGGTTCCAAAGGCTCCAGTTGATCTAAGTCGATTCCCAGATCTTTAAGACCTTCTTCGCATATTTCCCTGATCCCTAAATTTAAAAAATTACTGCCCATTAATCTTCCAAGCAGGAATTCCATAGAAAAATAGTAGACCTGTTTTGCACCTGTTTCCTTATAGCGGATGTTTGTATTTATCCAATTCCTGGTGACATATTCCCGGATCATCGTTCCCAGGGTCAGATACATGTCTGTCCCCGAAGCATCTTCGATATTTTTTCCGTGCATTAATTCCAGTTTTTCTAAAAAACTCTTTTTAAAAGTTGTTTTATCAGTAAACATGGCTTTTTCCTCAATTCTCCAGTATGCGTTGGTATAATTCCAAATACTGCTGAGCAGGTTTCTTCCAGCTGTAATCCATGCTTACAGCATTTTTGACGAGCCTGCCCCAGGTCTGTTTGTTTCTGTAAAGACTGACTGCTTTCCTGATCGTAAAAAGCATATCGTGGGCATTAAAGCTTCTGAAGGTGAAACCATTACCTTTACCGCCTGTAACAGTAAATGGTATAACTGTATCTTTCAGTCCCCCTGTTTCCCTCACAATAGGAATACTACCGTAACGCATGGCGATGAGCTGTCCGATCCCACAGGGTTCATACAAAGATGGCATCAGAAACATATCGGAAGCAGCGTAGATTTTGCGGGCAAGGGAATCGTTAAAATTAAAATTAAAAGAAAATTTATGAGGGTATTGTTTAACGATACTTTGAAAAAAACGTTGGTATTTTTTTTCTCCGTCACCGAGGATCACAACCTGCACATCCAGAGACAGAATATCATGTATTACATGCATAATTAAATCAAGGCCTTTTTGTTCAACAAGCCGATTGACAAAGGCGATCATAGGAATGTCTGTGCTTTGAGGGAGGCCTAGAGATTGCTGTAAAATTTCTTTGTTCTGCTGCTTTTTAACCAGGGAAGACCTGAAAGGAACAGGTATTTCGGGATCTGACATAGGATCATAGAGAGTGTAATCTATTCCGTTTAAAATTCCTTCTAATTCATGATTCCTTTTCCTGAGGAGACCATCGAGCCCTTCACCGTAATACCGGGTCTGAATTTCCTCAGAATAGGTTTTACTTACCGTTGTCAGGTAATCTGAAAAGGCCAGGCCACCCTTTAAATAGCTCCCCTGGCCGTAAAACTCGATTCCGTCCATGGTAAAATACTCGGGCCCGAGACCCAGCAATTCTTCTAACATCTCTCTTGGAAACAACCCCCGGTAACCCAGATTGTGTATGGTAAAAAGAGTTCTCATATCCTTGTAAAATGGAATATCTTTGTAATAAATTTTTAAAAAAACACTAAGCATGCCTGTATGCCAGTCATTGCAGTGCAGGAATTGGGGGACAAAATCCAGGTGAGGGAGAGACTTCAGGACTGCTCCGGAAAAAAAGGCGAAGCGCTCAGCATCATCTTCAAATCCGTATAATCCCTTCCTGTTAAAGAAGAAATCGTTGTCGATAAAGTAGAAAGGCACCCCACATTGTTCCATCTCCAGGATACCAAAATACTGGTATCTCCAGCCCTGGAAAATGGCTAAATGTGTTCTGAGAACCATTTTTTCTCTGAGCTCGGATGCTATCTCCCCGTATTTTGGCAGTATTACCCTTGCGTCCACACCCAATCTTCTAAGCTCCATAGGCAAAGAGCCCATCACATCAGCCAAACCACCGGTTTTAACAAAAGGAACAGCTTCAGAAGCTACAAAGAGTACTTTCATCATGATCTCTCCTTACATAATCGTTCTATCAGCAATTACCGAAAGATTGTCCTTTCTGCCTTTGATCTCTTTTCTCATAGAAATAGATACCCCTTTACCTATGATTGCGTGTTCGATCTGTGCCCCTTCAGCAATTTGGCACTTCGGCAGGATGATACTGTCTTTTATGTAAGCGCCTTTTTCTACTCGTGTTTCCCTGAATAAGATACTATTTTCAACTCTTCCCTCGATAGAGCATCCAGATGCCAGAAGGGAACCGGTAACCTCTGCGCTTCTCATATATTTTGTAGGCGGCAGGTCTTTATCCTTGGTGTAAATCAAACCCGGCTGGGAAAACAATTCCTTTCGAATAGACGGGTTTAATAGGTTCATACTGTGCTTATAATAGAGAGCAGGGGAGTTGATTACTCCCAGGTAACCTTTTGCGGGGAAAGCAAAGAGCTTTAAACTATTTGAATTTTTAATGATTCCGTCATGAAGCAGATCTCCGGTTCCGTTGATCACGCAATTTTCCACCAGATCGATGAGAAGAGTTTTTGACATCACAAATATTTCAAGGAGGACCTGTTTACTGTCGACTCCTTTCTCTGATGGCTCCAGGCTTAATATGCGCCCGTCCTCCCCGATTACCAATCTTCTGCGCCAGAGTGATACATCCAGCAGGGGATCGTTTTCCCTGTATAAAAAGGTGATATCTGCCTTTGACCTGCGATGGAAATCCACCAATTCCCTAAAATCGAGATTGCAGACCATGTTGCTTCCGGCGATAAGCACGTTTTTTTGCCGGCTTCTCTTAAAAAAGTCCATATTGCTATAAAAATTTTGCAGGTCACCCTGAAAATATTTCAAGGAATGGAAAAGATTGGGATGCAGAACAGATAATCCTTCATCCTTGCTGTTAAGGTTCAAATCCCATTCTTTCCCGGTTCCCAGATGATCGACCAGTGAGCGGTACTTTTGCAGGGTAAATACAGCAGCATGCTGAATGCCTGAATTTACCATGCTGGAAAGAATGAAATCTATTAACCGATAATGTCCCCCAAAATGGACAGAAGAAATACATCGCGAAAAAGTAAGCTCATCCAAAACATCATCCCTGATATTAATGTTAATGACACCCATCACATCTCTCATTTGAGCTTACCTCCCGTTCTTAATATAATCTCTTTGAAGGTATATGTGCTGTTAATGATAGAGTCGTGGGGAATAATGCTGTATTCCCTGATCACGATTATGTCTTCAGTAACATTGTCCAGACGGCAGATCCTGCTATTGTTTCCCACACTGCTATTCTCAGCAATAATGGCCTTTTCTACCTTAACACCAGAACCTATTATTACATTTGACATGATAATTGAATCTTTCACAATTGTTTTATGCCCTACGGTAACTCCCGGAAAAAGAATGGAATGATTGATTTCTCCAAAGACCGTACATCCGTCGCTAATCATGGACTGTTCAACTTTGGCCTCAGGTCCCAGGTAATGGGGCGGTTGATTTGTGCTTACCGTGTAAATAGGCCAGTGTTGTTCATAAAGGTCGAGGTTTGGATTATTCTCTAATAGGTCTATATTAGCTTGCCAGAGAGATTCAGTTGTACCCACATCTTTCCAGTAACCATGGAAAGGATAAGCAAACATGCGGCAGTTGCTTTTAAGCATGAGAGGAAGGACATCTTTGCCGAAATCATTACTTGATTTAATATTATTCTGGTCCTTAAACAAAAATTGTTTCATCATATCAAAATTAAAGATATATACACCCATGGAAGCCAGGTTATTTTTAGGTATATCTGGTTTTTCCTGAAACTCAGTAATGCGGCCGGTTTCATTTTTATCCAGGATACCAAAACGGCTTGCTTCTTCCCACGGTACTTCAATGACTGCAATAGTCAGATCCGCATCTTTGCTCTGATGATATTCCAGAAGCATTGAATAATCCATTTTGTAAATATGGTCTCCCGAGATGATCAGAACATAGGAAGGGTTGTACTGCTCCAGAAAATTCATATTTTGATATACTGCGTCCGCTGTTCCTTTAAACCACTTGCCGCCTTTCTTTCGAACAAAAGGTGGCAATAGAGAAATACCACCCTTTCTCCGGTCCAGATCCCAGGGACTTCCGTTTCCCAGATGAGAATTCAGAATGAGAGGTTCGTATTGGGTCAGGACTCCCACAGTATCAATACCGGAATTAGTGCAATTACTCAACGTAAAATCAATAATACGGTATTTCCCCCCGAAAGGAAGTGCCGGTTTTGCCTTATCTCTTGTTAGAATTCCCAGTCTTTTACCTTCTCCTCCTGCCAGAAGCATTGCCACACATTCTTTTCCACTGTGCATTTTTTCTCCTCCTTATCCCCTTAATTTCGTTGAGGTTCCAGGATAATTACTGCCAGGGGAGGAATCTTAATTGTTATACTGCAGGCCTGATCGTGCCATCTTAGGGGGGATGCTTCCAAAAGATCGAAATTGCCCTGATCTGAGCCCCCGTATATTTCAAGATCGCTGTTGAATATTTCCCTGTATTTTTCCAAAGAGGGAACGCCGATGCGGTAATTTTCACGGACCACAGGGGTAAAATTACAGACGACGATCATAAATTCATGATCGTTTGCTTTTCTCATAAAAGAAATAATACTTTGATTCCGATCGTGAGCATCAATCCACTGGAAACCGCCTGCTGTATGATCCAATTCCCATAACCGCTTTTCTTTCTGGTAAAAAAGGTTTAACTCACGGACATAAAAATGGAGCTTGCGGTGAAGTTCAAAGTCCAGTAAGTTCCAATCCAGTTCTTCATTATAGCGCCACTCGGAAAATTGGCCCAATTCTCCACCCATGAAGAGAAGCTTTTTCCCCGGGTGCGCAATCATAAAGCCATACAAGGCTCTGAGGTTTGCAAACTTTTGCCAGTAATCTCCGGGCATTTTATCCAGCAGTGATTTTTTGCAATGTACTACCTCATCGTGAGATAAGGGAAGGATAAAATTTTCCGAAAAGATATACCAGAAGGAAAACGTAAGCATATTATGACAATTTTTACGGTTAACAGGCTCATTCTGCATGTAGTTGAGTATGTCGTTCATCCAACCCATATTCCATTTAAAGTTAAAACCCAGGCCGCCAAGGTAAGTGGGAGCGCTTACGAGGGGCCACTGAGTTGATTCCTCAGCAATCATGAGGGCTTTCGGAAAATACTTAAAGACATCTTCATTCATTTTTTTTAAAAAAGATACAGCTTCCAGGTTTTCACGACCGCCATATTTGTTTGGAATCCAACGTCCCCTTTTTTTTCCGTAATCAAGGTAAAGCATGTTAGCCACAGCATCAACTCTTAAACCGTCAATATGATATTTATCCATCCAGAAAAAAGCGTTGGAAATCAGGAAATTTTGTACTTCAGGTTTGCCGAGGTCAAAGTTAAGAGTATCCCATTCTGTATTTATACTTCTTAAACTATCAATGTATTCATAAAGTGCAGTACCGTCAAATTCCCTTAATCCCGGAGCATCTTTACAAAAATGTCCCGGAACCCAGTCCATGATAACTCCTATGCCTTTCTGATGAAAGCAATCAATCAGGTGCATGAAGTCCGCAGGTGTGCCGTACCTGCTCGTAACCGCATAATAACCTGTTGCCTGGTAACCCCATGAACCATCGTGAGGATGTTCCCCAAGGGGAAGAAGCTCCACATGAGTAAATCCCATCGATTTTACGTAATCGGGAAGTTCATCCGCCAATTCCCGGTAGGAATAAAAATCTCCATTATCCTTTCGCTTCCAGGAACCGAGGTGAATTTCGTAGATGGACATGGGGCGATTAAAGACAGAGTTATTTTCCTGGCGGTGCTGCCACATTTCATCGCACCAATTATATCCTTCCAGTGAACAGATCCTGGAAGCTGTTCCCGGTCTGAACTCCGCGCAGAACGCATAAGGATCTGCCTTTAATAAAACTTCTCCCTGCTGTGTGTGGATTACAAATTTATATAAATCCCCTTCGCAAGCCTCTGGGACAAACAGCCACCAGATTCCTGAACGATCTGCCCTATTCATGGGATGGGAGTGGGGGTGCCATCCGTTAAAATCACCTACCACTTTTACTTCCCTGGCATGAGGAGCCCACACAGTGAACCTTACACCTTTCATCCCTTTTTCATCAAGGATGTGTGCCCCTAATAGACGATAGCTGAATAAATGGCTGCCTTCATGAAATAAATATAGATCATCGTTTTGAGGCGCAAAAAAGTCCATATGGAACAACCTTTCTAATTCTTAAAATAATTTATTATTTCTATATTATGGCACTATTTTCCTGCATTTCTTTATAGAATTATCCTGTCATAGAAAAATGAGAAAGGCGGCCAACTTCAGTTTTACGCTGGCCGCCGGGTATTGTTTAACTGAAGATTATAAGCATACTGGTCTTCCGCGTGAAAGCTGTCTCCTGCCGCAACTTCCTCTCCAGGAGCACCCATGATGTGAAGTGCCATGTGTTCTAAGTCTTCCTGTGCAGGGCCTTCCGAAAGAAAAGCTATCATTATGGAAGAGTCATGAGGACTTTCCAGAAATTCCAGAGAATAAATGTCTGCCGGTAATTCATAAATGGCACTCCATTCGTAAAGCTGGTCATCATGTTCATGATCGTGGTCCTCTTCAGGAACAGGGCTGCATCCCCCCAGCAGTAATCCTGCTGACAGAACTGCTGCCAATGCTGTGAATAATAATTTTTGAATGGTCTTGTTCATATTCTTCCTCCTAGTTCAAATAATTTAAAGGGATCGCTTGGCCCGAATCACCCGGGAAACATAAGCCAGAATCAGAAGAAATGCCACACCCAGGAAGGCCCTCACATAGAGGGGTATTCCTCTTCCCCCATTTTCAAGAAAAAAATAATCTGCCAGGTGACCAAGCCCGTCGCTGGCCTGTGCAGATCTGATTTCCGGGAAAATTATAGATAGTATTTTAGATTATTTCCTAAGTTCTTTCCGGTGTTTTTTCTTACGTTATTTTTTGAGTTAGCCGGTTTGTGTTGACAAACAATCTGATTGGTGTTAAAATTACTCTTGCCGCTCAAATTAACAACTGCTGAGATTTGATAAATAATATCGGCATAATTGGTGAATAGTAATGAGCAGGTGTGGAGAGTTGTCGCGGGGTGGAGCAGTCAGGTAGCTCGTCGGGCTCATAACCCGGAGGTCACAGGTTCAAATCCTGTCCCCGCAACCAGAATTTTAAGGTCGTAATTATTTACACCTATCATATAGCTTAATATTCTGCAGAATGCAGGAACAACATTTATACAGAGAAAGTAAAAAAGCTTTTTTTGTATTTTTAATTTTGCTCTCGTAGCTCAGTAGGTTAGAGCGTATCCTTGGTAAGGATAAGGTCACCGGTTCGAATCCGGTCGAGAGCTCCAGGGCGGTGTAGCTCAGCTGGTTAGAGCATACGGCTCATACCCGTAGTGTCCGGGGTTCAAATCCCTGCGCCGCCACCATTTAATTTTGAGATTGTTTTTTTTTGGTACATAACCTAGTAAAACGGGTGTTTGTGATAGCATTAATTTGGACAAAGGGGGTTTCTGAAAATATGGCTAAGAAGAAATTTGAGAGGACCAAGCCTCACGTTAATGTAGGAACGATAGGGCACGTAGATCATGGAAAGACAACGTTAACGTCAGCGATTACCTATTGCTTGGCGAGCAAGGGACTTGCACAGCGTACTGATTTCG
>JAUSPO010000096.1 GCA_030656575.1 Bacillota bacterium | reverse complement strand
GATACACCAGGACATGAAGCCTTTACTGCAATGCGCGCCAGGGGAGCACAGGTAACGGATATTGCGGTCCTTGTTGTAGCTGCGGATGATGGAGTTATGCCTCAAACAATTGAAGCGATTAACCACACTAAAGCTGCTGGTGTACCTATAATTGTAGCTGTAAACAAAATTGATAAGCCCAATGCTAACCCGGACAGAGTAAAAAAGCAGTTGGCTGATGTGGATCTAATTTCCGAGGATTGGGGAGGCGACACTATCTTTGCATACGTCAGCGCCTTGAAAAAGGAAGGCATTGATGGGCTGTTGGAAATGATTTTGCTTGTAGCAGAGATGTTGGAACTTAAAGCAAACTATAACCGTCATGCCAAAGGTACAGTTATTGAAGCAAAGTTGGATAAAGGAAGAGGTCCGGTAGCAACTGTTTTAATTCAGGATGGAATGATTGAGGTTGGCGATCCAATTATTTGTGGAAATATTTCCGGCAGGGTCAGGGCGATGTTTGATGATAAAGGTAAAAGGATCAACAGCGCATTTCCTTCAACGCCTATAGAAGTCGTGGGCTTAAATGAGGTTCCTCAGGCAGGCGATACTTTTATGGTAATCAGTGACGAAAAACTTGCAAGGCAAATAGCCACAAAAAGGGGAGAAAAATTAAGAGAAGCTACAATGCGCAAAACGCAGAGAATTTCCCTTGAAGATTTCTTTAGCCAGATCCAAGACAGCGAGATTGACTTAAATATTATCATAAAAGCCGATGTTCAGGGCTCAGCGGAAGCGCTGCAGGAATCTTTACTGAAAATAGAAAATGAACAGGTTAAGATAAAAATAATTCATAAAGGAGTAGGGGCGGTTACAGAATCTGATGTAATGCTTGCCTCTGCATCAAACGCAATTATTATCGGTTATAATGTAAGGCCGGAGGTTAATGCAAGAAGACTTGCCGAAAGGGAACGGGTAGACATCCGTCTTTACCGGGTAATTTATGAAATTATTGATAATGTTAAGGCTGCTATCAACGGGCTGCTTGAACCGGAATATGAAGAGGTAGTTCTGGGCCAGGCTGAAATAAGACAGGTATTCAAGGTATCAAAAATAGGGACAGTTGCAGGTTGTCATGTTCGTGATGGGAAGATTAACCGTAATGCTGGTATCCGTGTTATTCGAGACGGCACAGTTTTTCACGAAGGAAAAATTGATACATTAAAGCGTTTTAAGGATGATGTAAAAGAAGTAAATACAGGATTTGAATGTGGAATTCTTGTGGAAAATTTTAATGATTTAAAAGAAGGAGATATACTGGAAGCATTTGAGATGAGAAGAGTCGAAATATAATCTCAAAAAAGCTTCTTGGGGGTAAAAAAATGGGAAAACAGCAGCGTTTTCGAAGGGTAGCAGAAGAGATAAAGAAGGAAGTCAGTGATATATTACGGTCAGAGTTAAAAGATCCCCGTATAGTAAAAATGACTAGCGTCACGGATGTAGAGACATCAAGGGACATTAGCTATGCAAAAATATTTGTTAGTATTTATGGAGATAAAGATGAGCAGGAAACGATCTTAAAAGTATTAAATAAAGCAGCAGGTTTTATCCGCTCAGAAATCGGTAAAAGAATTCGTATTCGTCATACACCGGAAATTGAATTTCTTCTTGACCGCTCCATGGAATATGGTGCACATATTGAAAGCGTGCTAAAGGAGTTAGAGCCCGATCGGGGAGCTGAAAAATTGGAATGACAGGGTTGAATTTGCGCTTATTGCTTGATAAATATAACAATATTTATATTTTTACTCATCTAAGGCCGGATGGTGACGCTATTGGTTCGTCTCTTGCCTTGGGAAATGCTCTGAGACATGAGTCTAAAAATGTCAGGCTTTTTTGTTCCGATGAGATTCCCTCTAAATATTCTTTTCTTCCAGGGGTGGAAGTATTCCAGGATTATTTTGAACTGGAAGAAGAGGAAGGTTTGGCTTTCGTATTGGACTGTAGCGATCTAAAACGTCTTGCACATTTGAAGGATGGTTTGAAGGAATTAAATATGGTTATCAACATTGATCATCATATCACAAATGAAAAATTTGGAGATATAAATATTATTGATTCTTCTGCCGCATCAACTGGAGAGATTATCTATAAATTACTTCAAACAAATAATCTTGAGATAAACAAGGAAATATCGCTTTGTTTGTATGTTGCTATTTCTTCGGATACAGGTTCTTTTAAATATGAAAACACTATGCCTAAAACGATGGAAATCGCCGGAAAACTGCTTGAAAATGGAGTTAATCCTTCATATGTCAGCCAGATAATTTTTGATGAATATCCCCTTTCAACTATATCCATTTTAAGTTATTTACTTTCAACACTGCAATTAGATGAAACCGGGAAAATTGCCTGGATGCAGTTAACGGAGAAAGTTCTTCGCGAATACGGCGCAAAACCTGATCAGTTGGATGGTTTTGTTAACTATGCAAAAAATATTATTGGAGTAGAAGTTGGGGTTTTTTTCTACCACACTGAGGATGGAGAAACAAAAACAGGGCTTCGTTCAAAAAGTGTTGACGTAGCAGCCATTGCTCATAAGTTCGGTGGTGGAGGGCATATTCGGGCTGCGGGATGTAGTATTTCCGGAAAACCCGATGATGTTGTAAAAATGGTTTTAGAGGCAATCAAAAATGGTCTAAATGAAAAAGTGGTCTGATAATATAATTATGCTGGGGGTCTTTATTTGGATGGATTTATAAATGTATTAAAACCTCCCGGTTTGACCTCACATGATGTTGTAGATCATATACGAAAAGCTTTTCACGGAATTAAAGTTGGTCATGGTGGCACACTTGACCCCGGGGCAGCCGGGGTTTTACCTATTCTGCTGGGGAGGGCAACAAGGCTTTCGTCATACTTGTTGGATTTCTCGAAAGTATACAGGGCAGAATTGCTTTTGGGTTTATCCACTGATACTGCTGATTCTTTTGGCAAAGTAATAGCCCAAAAAGAAGTTCCCTCTCTAAACATTCAGGTAATAGAGAGGGTACTTGATCTTTTTAAAGGGGAAATAGAGCAAATTCCTCCTATGTTTGCTGCGGTGAAACATAAGGGCAAAAAACTATACCAATATGCCCGTGAAGGCATTACTATTGAACGAAAACCCAGAACAGTGCAGATCTACTCCATAGAATTAATTGACTATATTCATCCCGCGAGGATTATTTTTGACGTTAAGTGTTCAAAAGGTACTTATATCAGAACTCTTTGTGCGCAAATCGGGGATGCCCTTTCATGTGGAGGGCATATGTCTTTTCTTTTAAGAAAAGAAGTGGGAAAATTTATTCTGCCCGATTCTTATACATTGGAAGAGGTAAATAATTTTGTAATAAATGAAGAAAGAGAGTACTTACTTCCCATGGATTTTCTTTTTCAGGGTTTGGACCACCTCGTGCTCGACCAGGACAAAATAAAATCTTTAATTCAGGGCTGCTCTCTTTCTTATAAAAATCTATTTGGAGAAACAAGTAACCCTGTCTCGGCGCCTGTTGACGAAAAACTAATGCCAGTATATACTACGAAAAGAGAATTTACAGCACTAGCCCGTTGGAAAAGTGATAGTCAATCAAGCTTTGTATTAAAGCCGGAAAAAGTCTTTAAAACTCTTGAAGAACTCAGGTGAAATTATGAAGTTAATTAATAATGTTGAGAACTACAGAGAAAATAATAATGGACTTGCTATTGCTTTGGGGAATTTCGACGGGTTACATCTGGCACATAGAAAAATAATTGAAAAAACCATTTATAAAGCAGAAGAAAGGGGTCTAAAATCGGCCGTTTTTCTTCTGGATCCCCATCCTGTAAAAGTACTGTGCCCCCATAAAAATTTCTTTTTACTTTCAAGCCTGGAAGAAAGGGCGGAGATACTTGAAGAATTGGGTATTGATTTTATTTTAATACAGAAATTCACAGTTGAAATGGCCAGCCTTTCTCCTTTCAAATTCATTGAAGAATATTTGGTGAATGCACTTAAAGTTAAAGAAATTGTCATCGGTTTTGATTATACTTTTGGACGGCAGGGTAAAGGAACAACTTATTCTTTATTAAAATGGGATAAAATATTAAACTACCAGGTAGAGATTGTGCCTCCTGTGATGATGGGTAATGAAGTGGTAAGTAGTTCTATGATCAGGGATTTAATCATGAACGGGGAAGTTTCACAAGCTTCAGAATACCTTGGGAGGTTCTTCACAAGAAGAGGAAAAGTCATTCACGGAGACGCAAGAGGCAGGAATCTGGGTTTCCCAACGGCTAACCTTGATATCGGTGAAGAATTCTTGCTTCCTGGAAATGGGGTTTATTTAAGCCTAGTCCTATGGAAAGATAAGAAGATGTTTGGTTTGACAAATATTGGCAGGAAGCCAACCTTTTCTGTTAGTGACAAAATTTCTGTTGAGATATTTTTATTAGATTTTGACGGATTTATCTATACTGAAGAATTAACAGTGATGTTTTTGTACAGAATTAGAGATGAGATTGCTTTTAAAGATGGCAGTTACTTAATAAAACAGATAGAATCAGATTTGAAGTTGGCTAGAAAGTTAATTGACCAGGAATATAGGTTTCTTTTGGCAAAGCAATGCACGTAAGATGCATTTCATGGGGGTCAGAACTGACGCGTATCATTAAGAGATCATACAGAGTGGGGGTTTCGGAACCTTACAATTTAAATTTTTTCGCAAAATAGTACTGGTCATTTATACAGGGATGTGAGACAATAGTGTGGGGGTTTTTAGAAGGGAGGCCTG
>JAUSPO010000080.1 GCA_030656575.1 Bacillota bacterium | reverse complement strand
CAGGCCTCCCTTCTAAAAACCCCCACACTATTGTCTCACATCCCTGTATAAATGACCAGTACTATTTTGCGAAAAAATTTAAATTGTAAGGTTCCGAAACCCCCACTCTGTATGATCTCTTAATGATACGCGTCAGTTCTGTGTACATATATATTCCCGGTGGCATATTTTTATGCTAGAATTGAATTTTATGCCGGCGCATACCTATATTAAGAACAATTCCAATGGAGAGCATATTTATTAGCATTGAGTTCCCGCCATAACTCATGAAAGGCAGGGGTAAACCGGTAACAGGCATAATACTCAAGGTCATACCGATGTTTACCAGAATCTGAAAAATTATCATAGTAGCTACACCTGAACAGATCAGAGCACCAAAGTTATCCTTAGAAAAAGATCCGATCTTAAGAATATGATAAATTAAAAAAAGATAAAGCAAAAGTAAAACAACGGCTCCTAAAAAACCAAACTCCTCCCCTAATACTGAAAATATGAAATCCGTGTGCTGCGCGGGAAGGAATTGTAAACGAGCCTGCGTCCCCTCAAAAAGTCCCTTTCCACTTACGCCTCCTGAACCAATGGCAATGATAGACTGCTTCAACTGATAACCATGATTGAGGGGATCTACCTCAGGATTTAAAAAGACAATGAGGCGCATCCTTTGATAGTCGAGCAGACGTGACCATAAAAGTGGAAAAATGGCGATCCCGGAACAGACCACAATCAATAAATGTTTCCAGTAAACCCCTGCCATATACAACATACCAAAATAAATAACAATAAATACCAGCGCTGTTCCAAGATCAGGCTGCTTAAAAATTAATAACATGGGAACACAGACATGAAGAAGAAAAACAGGCACATTAATAAAACTTGTTATTTTATCCTCATAATCCACAAGTAAGCGCGCCAGAGTAATAATAATAATAATTTTGGACATTTCCGAAGGTTGAAAATCAAACACCTTTAAATCTATCCAGCGATATGCTCCCCCGCCTTCTTTGCCGATAAAAAGGACCAAACCCAAACAAAGGATGTTAAGCCCGTATATATACCATGACCAACGATAAAAGTTGATATAGTCAATGCTGATGATCACAAAAATTGCAGCCATTCCAATGGCAATCCAAACAGCCTGTTTTCTTACATATAAAAAAGGATCATCAAGACTTGCCCCATGTGTGGCACTGCTGATCACGAGCAGACCATATAGGCAAAGGCCTAACATAATCAATAGAAGCTGGTAATCAAAATTTTTCAGAAGACGGCGGTCAAACAAAATATTATTTTCCCCCTTCCAAAAACTCAGAAACAGCTATTCATACAGAATACCGAAGTATTCCTCCACGATCCTGCGTGCAACCGGGATAGAGGTACTTCCACTGGATTCGCCATGTTTAATAAAAACAGCAAAAGCTATTTCAGGAGCATCCGCCGGAGCATAACCCACGAAAAGACTGTGGGCTGGTATAGTTCCATCTTTGCCTACAACCTGGGCAGTACCTGTTTTTCCCGCAATTTTTACAGGCAGATCCGCCAGACGTACCCCCGTTCCACCGGGTGAAGTAACCATGGACATTCCCTGCCTGATAATATCCCAGTTTTTTTTATCTGCCTCCATATAGTAAAGGACTTCTGGTTCCGCCAGTATTACGATGGATCCTTCACTGTCAACCACCCTTTCAACCAGGTAAGGACGGTAGTGAATACCCCCATTGGCAATCATGGCCACATAATTGGCCAGTTGAAGAGGAGTTATGCTGTGAAAACTCTGTCCAATGGCTGAATCCATCGTCTCAGCCGGGTACCATGGTTCGTTAAACACAGCGGTTTTATATTCACGGCTGGAGACAATACCCCTTTTTTCTCCGAAAATATCTTTTAATCCCACAGGGTTTCCGAAACCAAACTCCCGGGAATATTGGGCCAGTGTATCAATTCCAAGTTTCAGCCCCATTTCGTAGAAAAAAATATTACAGGATTTTTGTATAGCCTCGTAGACATTTAATGAACCGTGAGCAGTTCCGCGAAAACATGATTTTGTTGCCCCATAACGTGTGACCGTTCCGCTGCAGTGGACTCTCTCAGTCGCTGAAATTTTTCCTTCCTGCAGAGCTGCCATTGCGGGGACCATTTTGAATGTGGAACCTACCGGAAAATGTTCCTCTATTGTCTTATTAAGCAGAGGACGGCGGGGATCCTTTGAAAGCTCCGGGAAATCATGGCGAAAAGTGTTCGGATCATAAGAGGGATTACTGGCCATAGCCAAGATTCTTCCACTGTTAGGATCGAGGACAACGGCCGCAGCCTCTCCCGCGAAAGTATTATTTTCGCTAATGAGACCTTCGACAACATCTTTTAATGATTGCTCCACAGCCGCTTGCAGTCGCGCATCAATTGTCAGATATAAATCATGACCCGGTATGGGCTCAACCCGTTCAAACTCCCTGATTGACTGGCCTGTGGAATTGACCTCGACTTGAAGACCTCCGTCCTGACCCTGTAAATAAGTTTCCCAAACCAGTTCGATCCCTGCCTGGCCCACCAGGTCGCCTAGTTGGTACTCATAACCCTCACCCCGCCAGTAATCCCTTATCCAGTCAGGTGCAGTACCCTCTGACAGGTATCCAAGCAGATGGGAAGCAAAATTCCCTGAAACGTGATTTCTGATCGGCTGTATTTCTATAAGAACACCGGGAAGTTCCATGCGTCTTTCCGCAATTTTTGAGACCGTCTCAATTTTTACATCTGTTTTAAGACGAATGGGGAGATAGCGACGATAATATTGAGAGCGGATTTTTTCCCTGATATCCTGCTCTTCCATTTCCAGTAATTCCCCTAAATAAGAAATGGCATTATCACTATAACCTTTACCCAGATCCACAAGCGACACTGTAAAGCCGGGCCTGTTCGTTACAAGCTGCTCGCCGTTTTTGTCAAATACTTCACCCCTGGGTGCAGTTATGGGCAAAATACGTAAACGGTTCCTTTCAGCCATATTCCAATAGTGATCATACTGCAGTATTTGCAGGTATGCCAGGCGTGACGAAAGAATTATAAAAATCAGCACAACCAGGAAAATAAAAAATCTCGTTCTCTTTAACATTTTTTTATCCAAAGATTATCAACTCACATATTTACAATTACTTAAAGGAAGGATAGAAAAATTTTCTCTGTTCAGCACGGTACAACAAAGGATAGAAAAGCATAGTTAAAACAAAATGATAGATGGCCCTGGGTAAAAACATATTTTCCAGTGCAAAATAAAAATTGATTTCATTTCCCCAAAAAAAGCCTACGAGGAAAAATACAATGAACTCGTGCACAAATGTAACAAAAAATACTGTCAACATAGGTCCAATAATCTGATCCCTGTAGATTTCCCGGGATACCATGGCAGCTAAAAGAGCGCTTACCATTTTAGCCAGTAAAAAGAAACCGATAGCGGGGCCAAAAAAAACATCCTGAAGAAGCCCGCCAATGAGACCTACGATCATTCCCCTCTTTTCGCCCCAAAGAAAAGCAAGGCAGACAACAATGATCAGAAGTAAATCAGGGATAATACCACCGATTAGGAAAAAAGTAAGTAAGGAGCCCTGTATTACAAGCATGATAACCATGATAAAGACGACAATAAGGTATAGGGTAATGTGAAATTTATGTTCCAAACTTATCCCTCATTTTCCTCTTCTTCATCTTCTTCCACTTCAAACAATCCCTGCCCTTCTTCAAAGGGAAGCTCAATTACAATAAAAACTTCTTCCAGACGATTAAAATTAACAGCCGGATGGACTAGAGCCTGCTGTAGTAATCCATACTGGTCTTTCCCAACTTCCAAAACATGACCGATAACCAGCCCCTTTGGGAAAACCCCACCTAACCCGGAAGAAATAATGGTATCGCCTTTTTGAATGTTCGCCTCGGGCGGTAAATTTATCATCCTCAGAAAGCCTGTTTGTTCTGGAGAACCCTCAATTATGCCGATGGTTCCAGGCTCCCGTGATCGCTGTATCAGCGCGCTTACCGCCCTGCGGGAATCTGTCAGCATTAACACCTGGGAGGAGTTCCTTGATACAAAAAAAACATTGCCCACAAGCCCCGAAGCGGTAACAACGGCCATATCCTTTTCCACACCATCAGCATAACCTTTATTAATTGTTATTGTTTCAAACCAGTGGCTGGGATCCCTGGCAATTACTTCAGCAGGTAAAAGACTATATTCCACACGAATTTTAAAACCGAGCATCTCCCGAAGCCGGTGGTTTTCTTTTTGCAGTTCCAACAGTTGGTAACTTTGATTATCCCTTTTGGCAATTTCCTTCCTGAGAACTTCATTTTCCTCTAGTACTCTGCCGTAATCAAACATACCCTGAAAAAAGGTAAAAGTACTCAGACCCACCTTAGAAAGAAACCCTTGCACTGGCGAGAGACCTGTGAGCACCAGATCCTCTGCAAAGGTATAACGGGTTCGATACTCTGATGTAAAAAAAATCATGGACAGAAATAAAATAATTAAAGCCAGAATCCCCATAACTTTCTGGGTAGTTTGATTCAATGCTTAACACCCCAACTATTTTTTGCTTTAAAAAGATTTGTACGGGCTGATTGAGACTCTTCTTAAGAGATCTATGGCCGAAAGTGCTTTGCCTGTTCCCAAAACAACACAGTCCAGAGGGTTTTCAGCCAAAAATACAGGCATTCCTGTTTCCTCTGCAATCAGTTTGTCCAAACCTTTTAGAAGTGCGCCTCCACCAGTCATGACAATACCCTTCTCCATAATATCCGCTGCCAACTCCGGAGGGGTTCTCTCCAGTGTCGTCTTAATCGTTTCCAAAATAGCCGTAACCGGTTCTGAAAGAGCAGATTCTATCTCCCAGGAACTAATCGTTAAAACCTTTGGCAGTCCGGTAACGAGGTCTCTTCCTCTTATTTCCAGATGCTGTTCTTCATCAATACGATGAGCAGAGCCAATTTTAATCTTCACTTCTTCGGCAGTTCTCTCACCTATCATTAAATTATATGTTTTTTTAATATAAGTAATAATAGCGTCATCCATTTCATCTCCGCCAACACGTATAGACTGGCTGGTCACAATACCGCCCAAAGAAATTACGGCTACTTCGGAGGTGCCTCCTCCTATATCAACAATCATGCTTCCTGTGGGTTCTTCAACAGGCAGACCTGCCCCGATAGCTGCAGCCATTGGTTCTTCGATAAGAAAAGCTTCTTTAGCTCCAGCCTGTTTGGTGGCATCGAGAACAGCTCTTTTTTCTACCTCTGTTACGCCGGAGGGAACACAGACAACAACCTGAGGCAGGAAGAAAGCCCGGCGCCGGTATGCCTTTGAAATAAAGTGCCGTAACATGATTTGTGTCACATCAAAGTCAGCAATTACTCCATCTTTCATGGGTCTTATTGCCACAATATTTCCGGGAGTGCGGCCAATCATTTTCTTTGCCTCCTCCCCTACTGCAAGAATTGATCCTGTATCTCTGCGTATAGCTACAACTGAAGGCTCTCTTAGGACAATCCCTTTTCCTTTTACATATACCAGTGTATTGGCAGTACCCAGATCAATGCCGATATTCCTGGAAAAAAACCTAGTCAGAAATGCCATCTACGGCTGTACCCCTTTCTATTTCTCCATTTTTTGCTATGTTGAATTATATCAACCTTCTAAAGTTGTCACAACATGTGTTATTTTCCTCTATTAGCATATTATACCATAAATTATCAAGAAATAAGCCCTTTTTCTTTAAAACTTAGAAACTTCCCCTCCCCTACAATGATATGGTCCAGCACATTTATACCAAGAAGATTCCCCGCTTCGACCAACCTTTTTGTAACCTCAAGATCTTCGCGACTTGGGCTTGGGTCACCGGAAGGGTGATTATGTACCAGAATAATTGAAGCGGCACTTTTTTTTACAGGCAAATTAAAAATCTCACGGGGATGAACGATGGATGAATTCAAACTTCCAATGGAAATATCTTCTACAGAAATAATATGATTTTTTGTGTTAAGAAGAATAATTTTGAAATACTCTTTCCGGTAATAACGCATTTCTTCCATTAGAAAGCCTGCCACTTCCTGGGGAGAACTTAACAAAAGATTTTCCGGCCGCATGGTTGAAGACATACGCTTCCCCAGTTCCAAGGCAGCCTGGATCTGTGCAGCTTTTGCCAACCCGATTCCCTTTATTTCCTGCAGTTCTTCCAGGGTATAATCGGGCAAAAAACGCAGCCCGCCAGCCTGTGAAATAACTCTTTCTGCGAGTCGTATGGCGGTTTCTTCATGATAGCCTGTCCTAAGAAGAATCGCTATTAGCTCTGCATTAGACATCTTGCCTGCCCCTATTTCCTTCATTCTTTCCCTGGGACGTTCTTCGAGAGGCATATCCTTGATTGTCAGTTTTTTATACAGAGAAATTCCACCCTTTCAATATATTAGCAACCTTAAAAAGGGGTAAACCAACAACATTAAAAAAACACCCCTCTATTTTTTGAACAAAGATAGCTCCTTTACCCTGGATAGCATAAGCCGCCTTATCATAAGGCTCATCGGATGCGGCATACTCGCTGATTTCCACTTCCTCAATTTCGCGCATCCAGACAAGGGTCTCTTCCCTCGAAGTTAATTCCATCCCACCCTTTACAAAAGCAACCCCGGTTACCACCTTGTGGACTTTTCCGCTTAAGAGCTGCAGCATCGCTCTAGCCTCTTGTTCGTCTGTTGGCTTGCCCAGAACCTTTCCTGAACAGATTACAATAGTATCAGCTCCCAGAACAAGTTCATTCGGGTACCTTAAACCAACACTTCTTGCTTTGGCCAGGGCAACTTCCTCCACCTGTTTCTCATCTATGATCTTAGGTTCAGCGAAGTCACTTTTCACAATCCGAAAGCTGATTCCTATCTGTCTTAATAAGTCGGCGCGGCGCGGAGATGAGGAAGCTAAAATTAATTCACCCAAACTATACCCTCCAGTAATAATTTAAACGATTGGCTGCCTGTTACAATAAGAGGATTGTTCAATATGCAAACCAGCGCGACCGGCAACTTTTTCAAGGTAGGTGACTGCTAACCCTGTAAAAATACCGGTAGGAACGGCTAAAAGTAGTAAAAATGGCAGGTACCCCCTGAATAAAAGGATATTTTGAACCATCACAGATGCCAACGCAAGCTGAACAACATTAAAGGTTACCGCCCCTGCCAAACTCACAGAAACTAAACTAACCTTTTCCCTGCGGTATAAAATCATAAAGAGGCCCATGACAAGGGAACTTAACACAGCACCGCTAAAACTGAGATAAAAACCAAATCCCATAAAGTTTCCAATTAAAAAACTCCCAATTATGCTGCGTAAAGAAGCAACGATCAGGCCGCTGCGATAACCGTAAAAAACAATAGTAAGCAGAGTAATAACATTTGCCAATCCCAATTTTGCCCCCGGAACAGGAATAGGTACAGGAATAGATGCCTCCACCGTATGCACAGCTACGGCAAAAGCTACCAGGAGCGCCAGATATACCATTTTAAAAGTCCTTCCCCGTTTCATCCCCGTCCACCACCTTGCAGCAATATCTCCGTATCATCCACCAGGCCGGAAGTAACATGTATCTTTCCCTGTTTATCAATAATAACGCCATCTACGCCATCAAGGCTTTCCAGCAGTTCCAACCCCTTCTCCAAACCAAGAACAAATACAGCAGTAGACAAAGCATCAGACATAAGGGTGTCAGGCGCAACGATACTTACACTGGAGACATTTCCGGCAGGAAATCCCGTCCTCGGGTCAATGATATGATGAAATAACTCCCCGCCCTCTTCAAAAAACCGCTGATAGTCACCTGAAGTAGCCACACTGCCTTCATTCATCTCTATAATGGCTGCCCACTCTTCCGGGCTGCGTGGGTCCTGAACCGCTATTCTCCATCTATCCCCTGTAGGTTTGGTTCCCTTAATGCTAATATCTCCACCGGCATTAATAAATAACGCTGTTACAGGAAATTTTTCCGCTGCCAGCCGGCCCCGATCAACAATAAAACCTTTAGCGATACCTCCGAGGTCGATCTTCATTCCCGCCTCCGGTAAAAAAACCGTAGAATCTTCCTCATTAACCTGCACTGCTCTATAATTTATAAGGGGCAGTACTTTTCTTAATTCTTCAGAAGTGGGAACCCTGTTTTCATCAGTGCCAAAGCCCCACAGCTCTAATAGGGGGGCTATCGTAGGATCAAATGCCCCTTCTGATAATTCGGCAACTTCCAACGCTTTCTGAAGTACAAAAATCGTTTCCTCATTAACCTTCACAGCTTCCCGGCCCGCTGCCTCGTTAATACGATTAATATCACTGCCGGAAATATACCTGCTGAAGATATTTTCCATCTCCATCATTTCGTCAAACATTTTCTCCGAAAGAGAATCAAATTGATCTTTATTTAAACCATAAACAGAAATATCGATCTGGGTATCCATAAAAAATGCTGTCTTCGTCTGGTTCTCCGGGGAAGAACAGCCCAGGATATTTACAGAAATGAGCGCTATAATCATAAAAATAACTGCTATTTTCAGCAATTTCACATTCATTTGCTTAATACCCCTTTCAAGATACACCAAAGTCCTTATCCATAGTAGCACTTTTCGACATCTTAATCAAGGTATTTGCAGGGGGAAAAACAGGAAAACAAGGGGGTCAGGCTTGCACTATTGCAGTTTATACTAATAGAAAGTGCAATAGTGCAAGCCTGACCCCTTTACAGGTCGCGGACAAAATAGAAGAGAATGAAAATTACCAGGCCCAGCATTAATGCCAATAAAAGGGAATCAAAGTTAATATTTCTGATATTCCACTCCGACGGATTATAGCCGGGACGACTGGCCTTCTTCTGAGGGGTACCGAAGTCTTCCGTTTGTCTTTCCCCTTCTCCCTTAACCCTTTTCTCAATAAAATCCTTCGTTGAAGTTCCCGCTTTTTCATAACCTTGATCCAGCGCTCTATCAAGCTGTTCTGTTTTACCAGCCAGCCGCATAGCAGCTTTTCCCGTATTCTCATATGTTTTATCCAGTGCTTCATCAAACTTGGTAGTACGGTCGGCCATACGCCTGGCAGTATCACCTGTTTTTTCGTAGGCCTTATTCAGGGCACCGTCAAAGCGGGTTGTACGATCAGCCAAATCTCTTGCACTATGACTTGTTTTCTCATATGCCGCATTTAAAGCATCATCAAACCGCTTTGTTTTTTTCGCAATATCTAATGCCGAATGACTTGAAGTCTCGTAAAAATTATCCAAGCCGCTGTCAAAATAACCCACGTAACGGCAGAAAGTCAAAAAACTTCCACCCAGCCCCAGATAAAAGTTATTGACAGAACCATCCATGGAAACCCCGAAACGACAGAGAAGCTTGAATATGATGCGGGCTGCCGGAGCAAAGATGAGATTCTCAATACTCATCCAGCTGGGAAACTTGCGATCATAGAGTTTCCACTTGTTCAGCGGTAAATAGAGCGCCAACCCAAGTAATAGAACCTGAATTGATGCTTCCACAGGATGGGAATCAAAGAAACGGAAACCCATAATATGCTTTATGGAATAAGGTTCAAAGGTAAATACATTTGTTGAAGCAAGGACAAATTCTTCAACAAAGAAGTTGGGATAAATGCCTACTGCCAGAATAAAAAGAGCAAATACAAATAAGGGTAGATAAAGGAGCCAGGGAACATGCCTTTCCTGTTTTTCCCCGCTTCCCTGTTCCTGTCCCGTACCCAGGAAAACCCCCTGAAAAAACTTCATGTAGTAACAGAGGGTCAGGGCACTGCCTAGCATAAAGACTTTTTCAGCAAAATAGAGATGAAAACCGCCGAAGTGATGATGCGCTTCAAGTAGTGCATCATGAATTAAGGTCTTACTAATATACCCGTTAAAACCTGGAATCCCGGCGATAGCCAGAACGCAGAGGATGAAAAATGCTGTTAAAAGGGGCATTTTTCTCCCCAGCCCCCCCAGTTTTTTAATCTCCAGTTCACCGGTTTTGTATACGATAATTCCTACGATTAAAAAGAAGGCTGTTTTATAAAGAGTATGGTTAAAAGCATGCAGGACAGCGCCGCTGTAACCCATTGCCTCCTCAGCTCCAAAGAGATATGCCCCGGCTCCCAGACCGGTAATAATGTAGCCCACCTGGCTGATGGAGCTGTAGGCCAAAAGCCGTAAAATGTTTCCCTGCATAAGTGCCATTACCGCTCCCACTACCATGGTTAAAAGACCCATCCACATCACAACATAACCGGTGGATATTGCAAATGAAAAAAGCTCACCCGTTTCCAGTGAAGTGGGGGTAAGGACGAGCATTAGAATACGAATAATACCATAAATACCGGCCTTAATCATGGCTCCCGATGAAAGAGCGTTCACAACAGCGGGGGAAGCAGCATAAGCACGGGGCATCCAGAGGTGCAGGGGAACTACTCCTGCTTTAATGCCAAAGCCGATAAAGAAGCAGGTAAATATCAGGGCGGGGCTAATCTCGCTTTTAGCCAGAAGGTCCATTAAAGGTTTCAGCTCAACAGTTCCAACGGCGCTGTAAAGTAAGAAAATACCAAAAAGTAAAACCAACCCGCCTGCAACACCCATGTAAAGGGTAAAGATACCGGCAGACATGGCTTCCCTGTCCATCCTCACGATCACCAGCAGAGAAGAGCTGAATGTCATTAACTCAAAAAAGAGGAAGAGGCTGATCAGATCTCCTGTGAGAACTACGCCAAGACAGCTGCCCAGCGTGAGCAGCGCAAATGAGAAATACTGCAGGGGCCGCTCTTCAATCTTCATATAAGAAACGGCGTAAATCAAAACCCCCATCCAGCAAAAGGAAACCAAAAAAGCAAAGATAAAACTTAAATAATCGACCCTGAAAAACAGCCCCATACTCATCAATTCACTATACCGATACTCTATAATCCCCTGTTTGACAAGAGGATAGAGGGATAAGACGAGGAGAAAAGTTATCATCCCCGCTGCTGAAGCTATTAACCCGGCAACCTTTTTCAATTTTGAACCTACCAGGAAAAGGAGTATTGATGCAAGTATAGGAAAAAGAACAACGGCCACAGGCCGCCAGGATATGATAAGTGCGGAGATCTCTTTACCGATCATGACCTCCGAGGCTGCAGATAACATTTATACTTCCCCCTCACAATCAATCAGGCTTTTAGAGGCCAAACCACTGAAAGTGAATAAAGTCATTGGGCATTAAGGGAGCCCGTTGAAAAGGAAACTTGCTGCTTTCACAGACAACTCAAATGCAATATTATTGGGCATTAGGCCAAACGCGAAACAGCTCAGGGCTAAAATAGCTATGGGTATAATCATTTTTAAGCTTGCTTCACTAATTTTAACCTTTACTCCCTCTCCATGCTCTTCTTCATGCTCCCCACCGAAAAAAGCGGCAATGATAATCGGTAGATAATACAGTCCATTAAGCAAACTGCTGATTAACAAAACCACTACATAAAAAGGTGCCCCTGCCTCCAGCGCTCCCAGGCCTAAAGTCCACTTGCTTAGAAAACCATTGAGAGGTGGAATTCCTATCATTGCCAGAGCCGCAAGAGTAAAAGCCCCCATCGTTACGGGCATCTTCTTTCCTATTCCATGCAAATCATTAATATTACGCAGGCCTGTTTTCCAAATAATTGCACCTGCCGCAAGAAAGAGCGTGCTCTTCATGAGAGCATGGCTGAAGATATGAAATACATCTCCCACCATGGCCTTTTCGTTTAAAAGAGCAATTCCCAGGATAATATATCCCATCTGGCCCACACTTGAATAAGCCAATCGTCTTTTAAGATCAAGCTGTGTAAGGGCTACAGCTGAACCAAGCAGAATAGTGATAACCGCTAAGACGCCCAGCAGCACATCCCAACCGGCCTCTTTAACCACGGAAACATTAAAGACGTGAAAAACGACTCTTATCAGACCATAAGCCCCCGTTTTAAGCATAATGCCCGAAAGCAATGCACTGGCAGGGGAAGGGGCTACCGGGTGAGCATCAGGCAGCCAGACATGCAGTGGAAACATACCGGCCTTCATTCCAAAACCAACTAAAAAACTTAGAAAAGCAAAGAAAGCCAAAGTGCTTGGCGCATGGATAAGAGTCCCCTCGTTTAAACTGACGGAACCCGCCAGCTCGAAAGTTAGAATAATTGCAAAGAACAAGGCTAAACCACCGATGATCGTCATAATAAGGTACTTATAACCGGCCCTGAGCGCTTCCTTGGTTTCTTCATGGATAACCAGGACGTATGAAATTAAAGACATAAGTTCAAAGAAAATAAAAAGCGTAAAAAAATCTCCGGCCATAAAAATTCCCAGGGTGCTGCCGAGGGTAAAGATAAATATTGGAAAATACCTGTCTCCACCATGTTCATGAGACATATAATCAATAGAGTAAATAGATACGAGCATCCAGACAAAAGAAGCGATCGCCGCAAGGCTGAAGCTCAAAATATCCACCCTTACGGTAATACCCAAGCCCGGAAGGATGTCAAAGATTGTATACGAAATTATTTCTCCTGAAATTATAAAGGGATACATGGCAGCCACGGAAAGGAATGTAACAACGGCCGTTGCAACAGATAAACCATCACGCAGCTTCTCTGACCGTTTACTGATAATTAAAATAATCATGGACATAAAGAAAGGAAACATTACTACCCAGATCGGTAAAAAGTTAAAAATGGCACTCTCCATATGTTACTCACCCCTTGTAACTAATAATTATAACATACCTTTAAAAGAGTGTCTGACTATTTTATTAACTTATCTAAAAAGATATGGCTTTATTAACAAGATCTAGCAGTGGTTTAGGATAAAAGCCAAAGAAAATCACCCCTGCAGCTAAAATAAGCACCGGAATGAGCATTAAAGCAGGCACATCCCTAAACTCAGAAACGGGGTCGACCTTTGTCCCAAAAAAAGCATCGATAATAATTGGGAAATAATAGATCCCGTTTAGTAAACTGCTTAATAGGATAATGGCCACATAAAATGGCCTGTTCAGATCGAGAGCACCCAGAGCCAGAAACCATTTACTAATAAAACCGCTGGTTCCGGGAATTCCAACCATGGAAAAAGCTCCCACAGCAAAAGCTCCCATTGTCCAGGGCATGCGCACACCAATGCCTTTTAAATCCTTCAAATTACGGATCCCTGTGGCATAAATAATCAATCCCGCTGCCAAAAACAGCATGGATTTCATCATGGCATGGTTAAAAATATGCAGTAGTCCTCCGGTAAGGGCCCTGCCCCCGAATAAACCGATACCCATAAATATGTAGCCTATCTGGGCAATACTGGAATAAGCAAGCATCCTTTTAAGATCATCCTGAACCATAGCAAAAATAGAGCCGGCCATTACAGCAAAGACAGAAAGAAATAAAATGACATCGAGAATGGGTATAGCCTCGAAAATCTGGGGTGGAAAAACACGGAACAATAACTTTACAAGGGCAACAGCATATATCTTAATCACCAATCCTGAAAGAACCGCACTCGATGGTGAGGGAGCAGATGAATGAGCATCGGGCAGCCAAACATGTAACGGAAATAAAGCCGATTTTACCCCAAAACCCACAACAAAAAGGCCCAGTGCAATAACTATATTATAAGGGTAAAGTTTAAGTGCTTCAGGCAGCGCTGCTGCCACGTAATCAAAATTTAGATTTCCGGTGATCATGTAAATCATAGCCACCGCTAAAAGAATGCAACCCGAACCTAAGGCACTGAGAATAAGATACTTTATACTGGCTTCAATGCATCTTCGGTCTGCTTTGGCTGATATGATCCCACAGGAGGCAATCGCGGATATTTCCACAAACACAAATAGATTGAAGAGATCATTTGTAAGGGCAATACCGATCATCGATGCCATAAGCAGCAGGTAAAGTGTGTAGTACCAGCTCAATACTTCCTCGTTTATCTCGTGCAAGAGGTCTTTTGCTCCATATATGATAACCAAAAGCCCAATGGAACTTATGACGATCAGCATATAGACTGCCAGGTAATCAATATATAGTTCAATTCCCCATGGAGGAGGCCACCCCCCAAGATGATAGACAAAGGGTCCCTGCACCCCAATGAGGTAAAGGAGGTAAAGTGAAGAAATAAACGCCGTAATTAACGACAAAATGGTTACGGGTAAAGTTAGGCCCCTTCTATAGCGATCCAGTAAAGGAACAGTATAAGAAGCAGCAAGCAGTAAAACTACGATCAGAACAGGTAGATGAAGAGACAATTTACCTTTCCTCCCTGGCTCGAATAATCGCTATTTCATCAGCATCCATAGTCCCATAATGGGCATATAACTTCACAATAAGGCTTAAGGCATAAGCTGTCACACTCACAGCCACAACAATGCCCGTAAGTATAAGCGCCGAGGGGAGAGGATTAACATACAAGTAACCGGCCCCTTCCTGAATGATCGGTGCCCTGCCTCCCCTCACGTAACCAATAGACACAAAAAAAAGAAAAATAGACGTATCCATGATATTCATGCCTATAATCTTTTTTATCAGATTAGAATGTGTCAACATCGTGTGAAAACCAATCACAAATAAGATCATGGCAGCAAAATAGTAATAATTATTTAGCAGCTTAGTTATTACTTCCACTACTGTCTTCACCCCCGCTTAAACTGTAGAAAAGGGTAATCATCGTCGAAGCAACTTTGACCCCGATTCCCAGGGACAGAAAAAAAATAATCCCGCCGCTGAAGAGCTGCCCTGGTGTTCCAAGACTGACACCGGCATACCTGTTGGCTAAAAAATTGCTCCCAAACAGAATACCTAGCAGTCCAATGATCAGGTACCATATTGCTCCACCGCTTTCCATGAACGAAGAAACATCATGTCCCAACTTACGGGACCCTGCTTCCAGGTTAAATGACAGGCCGTAAAGAATCATGCTGGAGGCTACAATTGCCCCGCCTGCAAATCCTCCCCCCGGCGAAAGGTGGCCGTAAAATATAACATATAATCCGTAAAGCTGGATAAAAGGGACAACTAATCTGCTTACCGACCTAATCACTAAATCATCCAAAAATTATCCCTCAATTCCCTAGTGAGCTTTAAGGTTGGCTATGGCCGCCGCAATGGCCACAAAAAGTACCGTCGCTTCCCCCAGTGTATCAAAAGCCCTATAATCCAAAATGATGGCAGAGATTACGTTTATTGCACCCGTTTCTGCCACAGTTCCTTCCAGATACCGCTTTGCCACATAATTATAAGCAGGCGTATTTGCAGAGCCAAAAACAGGCATTTCCGCCACAGTTACAACCAATGCGTAGCCGATCATAAAGAGAATCACAATAACAAGTATATGTCTGATTTGACTGCGGGGTAAATAAAAAAACACATAGGCTATCAGCAGCAAAATTCCCACTCCCACCAAAGGGCTCGCTTCCACTATGACAGACCCCCCTTACTCCGCACGTTTAGTTTTACTGATCGCGGCCAGAAAAAGAAATGTGGTCACACCTGCGCCAAGTGCAGCTTCAGTCATTGCAATGTCAGGCGCACCGAGCATTTGCCAGACAATGGCCATCACCAGACTGTAAGCAGCAAAAATAATCACGGCACTGATCAGATCCCTGATACGTGCTACAACTATAGCACATACAATTAGAAAAGAAAGAAGCAGAAAATCAAGAACGCTGATCATAATTATTTTTCTGTCCCTCCCTTCCCAGAGGAAAGATCAATCTCAAAACTGTCCTTCGCCATAGGGATGCCAGTGGTATAGGCTGCCTTGGCAATTACATGAGCAGCAGTAGGGTTGGCAATCCACAACAGAATAATGATCAGGAGCAGCTTTCCGGCAATAAATAAATCACCTTGTAAAACTAAACCTAGGAGCACTAAACCCGCCCCAAGCGTATCGCATTTTGTAGTGGCATGCAGCCGCGTATACACATCCGGCAGCCTGAGCAGGCCAATTACCCCCACAGCAAAAAAGAATACCCCGGAAAAAATCAGTATTGAAGAGATATAGTTTAAGATCATATCTAAAACAACTCCTAATCAAGGACGCCTTTCTCCATATATTTTGCAATTCCCACCGTCATCACGAAGGCAATCATTGCGTAAACCAGCGATACATCCAGAAAATATTCCTGACCGAAAAGAAAAGATATAAGGGCTATGATGACCATGGTTTTGGTGCCTATCACGTTAATAGCAACCACCCTGTCAGCCGCAGTGGGACCCAATGCCGCCCTGGTGAGACACAAAAATGTTAAAAGAAGCAGCAGAATTGTTGCCACAGTATAAACCGTAGTCATCTCAGGCACTCTCCTTACTTCGTTTTTCCTGCTTTATTTCTATCTGCGACAGTTCTTCATTAAGCTGCCATTTAACTACTTCCTCAGCATTTTTTTTGGTCAGCGCATGAATAACAAAATCATCTTTATCCACAAGAACAGTAAGCGTCCCGGGAGTCAGTGTAATGGAATTTGCCAATAGGACCTTACTTAAATTCTTTTTGTAAGGTCTGGAAAAACGAATCATACCGGGTGATATTGGCATTTTTGGGTGGAGAACCAAAGCGACAACTTGAAAATTTGCAATTAAAATGGCAACAACAAGATGAAATGCATAACGAACAAAAAGTAACAATGCCCTAAAATCCAGCTCAGGCCTTTCGTCTTTTCGGAAAAAAAGGTCATTATTAAACCAGGATAGGAAGAGGGATAGAATCGCACCTACAATCAGCTGCTGAAAATGAAAGGAACCTGTGATAATAATCCAAAAAGCCCATAAGCTAAAAAACATTACCCAAAATGTAGAATCCTGTTCACGAAACCTCATAATTCTTCGCGTTGATAATGACCGCTTTTTCCTCCCTTTTTTTCAAGTAGGCGTATCTGAAGGATTTCCATTTCACGATCAACGGCTTTACACATATCATATACAGTTAAAGCTGCAATGCTCACGGAAGTAAGGGCTTCCATTTCCACTCCGGTTTGCCCGTAAAGCTTTACAACAGCTTCTATAACAAGACAATTCTCCTCTTCAACAAAATCAAATTTCAGATCAATGGCTGAGATCATGAGGGGATGACACATAGGAATAAGAAAAGGGGTTTGTTTGGCGCCCAAAACACCTGCCACCTGCGCCACTCCCAGAACATCGCCTTTAGCCAGTTTGCCCCCCTTAATCTTCTGTAGAGTTTCTTTTTTCATTATTACCCTGGCCTGCGCCCTGGCCTCACGATAGGTGGAATCTTTCTCACTGACATCAACCATCCTGCCCCGACCCTGTTCGTTTAAATGTGTGAATTTTTCCAAAGTATATCACCTTTCAAATTTATCTGTAAAATGTATGGGTCATTATATTCTCTCTAAACAGATAAAATCCTGCTTAAATAATGACTTTTTTCAGAAAGACCACGTAATGTTCTTAATCACAATATTAATTACATAAAAGTATTGTTCTATTCAGGCATTTAGAATTCAGTAGTCAGAACAAGCTATTTACAGGGTAGCTGCAAACCGTTTGGGCCCGAGACCCGGGGACGGTTCCATCGTCTTCCCACTATCTATGGTAAAGCGACACACCCCATTTTTCATCCTGACTTCTGACTCCTGACTTCTGACTCCTAAAATTACTGACAGTGTTACATCAGTGGGGAAAGTTGATTGGGACTTACGACGCTTCCATGGACATGAGCTCTCTACCCATAGGGGTTCAACATATAACTCCTATCTGGTGAGGGATGAAAAAAATGTTCTTATCGATACCGCCTGGACACCTTATGCCCATGAGTATGTGGAAAAACTGGCCAGGGAGATCGACCTGCAGGATATCGACTTCATTGTGGCTAACCATTCAGAAGCTGACCTTTTTAATGTTTGTGACATAAACATTCACCCTCTCTTAGTATATGTTAAGTTTAAACTGGATATGCAAAGTTTCTTTGAATATATTATATCAAAGAAACAAAGAATCATCAACCAGGGGGCTTAATCCTTGGTGTAATTGAATGGTCTCCTGTGTTATAATAATGATTGGATAACCCTTATTAGCTGCTAATCCGGCAGTGCTTAGGAGGCGTCAAATTGCTGAATATGGTAAGAAGAATATATGTGGAAAAGCGCAGGGGATTTGACATTGAAGCCCGAAGCCTCTTCATTGATCTGAAAGAAAATCTGGGCATCAAGGGACTGGAAGATCTGCGTATTGTAAAGCGCTATGATATTGCCGGCCTTGACGATCAGGAATACGCCCAGTCCCGGACGATTATCTTCTCTGAACCACCCGTGGATCTGGTCTGCGATGAAATTTTAGAAACCGCTGATAATGAAAGGTTCTTTGCCATTGAATACCTGCCCGGCCAGTTTGATCAGCGGGCGGATTCAGCAGCCCAGTGCGTGCAGATACTCACACAGAAAGAGCGCCCGGAAATTATCTTTGCCAAAGTGATTATCCTGAAGGGAGCTGTCTCAGAGAGCGATTTTAACAGGATAAAAGGATACTGCATTAACCCGGTTGAATCCCGTGAAGCTTCCATGGACAAGCCGCAAAGCCTCCAATTGGAAACCGTTGTCCCGGAAGATGTGGATATTCTCCACGGCTTTATGGGGAAAACAGCCGCAGAACTTACGGGTTTTCTGGATGAAATGGGCCTTGCCATGAGCTTTGAGGATCTGTCATTCTGCCAGGAATACTTCAGAAATACGGAAAAAAGAGATCCGAGCATCACAGAGATCAGGGTCATTGATACGTACTGGTCCGACCACTGCCGGCATACGACGTTTTTTACTCAAATAGAAGATGTAAACATTAAAAAAGGCCTATACAGCGAACCCATTCAATCTGCCTACGATGAATATCTGAGCTCCAGGGAATATGTTTATGGAGATAATCCCAAAGATATCTGTCTCATGGACATAGCTGTGATAGGAATGAAAGAACTGAAAAAAAGAGGCCTGCTTGAGGATCTGGACCAATCAGATGAAATTAACGCCTGCAGTATCGTTGTCAGCGTGGATGTAGACGGCAAAGATGAAGAATGGCTGGTCATGTTTAAGAACGAAACACATAACCACCCCACAGAGATTGAGCCTTTTGGTGGCGCGGCCACCTGCTTAGGCGGAGCGATCAGGGATCCCCTCTCCGGGAGATCTTATGTCTACCAGGCCATGCGGGTGACAGGAAGCGCAGATCCCAGGGCGAGAGTGGAAGATACTCTTCCCGGCAAACTGCCCCAGAGGAAAATTACTACTGGCGCAGCAGCCGGCTACAGCTCCTACGGAAACCAGATCGGCTTAGCCACAGGGCAGGTTACGGAGATGTATGACGAGGGATTTCTGGCAAAAAGGATGGAAATCGGCGCCGTGATCGGTGCCGCTCCCAGGAATAATGTTGTCAGGGAGGCGCCTGTCCAGGGGGACCTGGTCATTCTTGTGGGAGGCAGGACCGGACGGGATGGCTGTGGAGGCGCCACCGGTTCTTCAAAGGAACACACGGAGGAGTCTCTTTCCGCCTGTGGAGCGGAAGTCCAGAAAGGTAATCCGCCCACAGAAAGGAAGATCCAGAGACTGTTTCGGGACCCCAATGTGAGCAGGCTCATAAAAAAATGTAATGACTTCGGCGCAGGAGGCGTTTCTGTGGCCATTGGTGAATTAACTGACGGTCTGGAAATAGACCTGGATGCTGTACCGAAAAAATATGAAGGCCTTGACGGGACTGAACTGGCCATCTCCGAGTCCCAGGAGCGGATGGCAGTTGTGGTTGCTCCCCAGGATCTGGATACTTTCAGAGGGTTTGCCCACCGGGAAAACCTTGAAGTAACTGTTGCCGCCACGGTAACAGACGACCGCAGGTTGAAGATGTTCTGGAGAGGTACGACCATTGTCGATCTGAGCAGGGATTTTTTGAATACGAACGGTGTAAAACAAAAAACCAGGGTTCTGGTTTCTGCTCCTGAAGAAGGTCAAAGTTTCTTCAGGTCACTCCCTGAAACTGTGGAAAAAAGTCTTCCTGACCTGAAAAAGGCCTGGCTGGTTAATTTAGAGGACCTCAATGTCTGCAGCCAGAAAGGGCTTGTGGAGATGTTTGACAGTACTATCGGCGCCGCGTCAGTGCTTCTCCCTTTTGGGGGAAAATACCAGTCCACGCCGGCTGAAGGCATGGCCGCCAAACTGCCGGTGCTTTTGGGAGAGACGGAAACAGCAACTGTGATGACCCATGGTTACAATCCTTTACTGGCGAAGTGGAGCCCTTTCCACGGTGCTCTTTTTGCCGTTGTTGAAGCCGTGACTAAAGTAGTGGCACTGGGCGGTGATTACCAAGGCATCCGTCTTACCCTTCAGGAGTATTTTGAAAAACTGGGCAGGGATGAGTCCAAGTGGGGAAAGCCTTTCAGCGCCCTATTGGGAGCCTTTTATGCCCAGAAAAAGTTAAATATACCGGCAATCGGCGGGAAAGACAGTATGTCCGGGACTTTCATGGATCTGAATGTTCCGCCCACACTTGTTGCTTTTGCCGTAAATGTTCTCAAAGCAGGGAAGGTCGTCTCTCAGGAATTTAAACGGGCAGGCAGTAAAGTGGTCCTCATCCCCATGAAAAGAGATCAAAACGAGCTGCCTGATTTTGCGCGCATGGATCGCAACTTCCGTAAAATAGGCGAACTGATTCGCTCAGGTGCTGTCCTTGCTTCCCATTCCGTCAGAACGGGAGGACTGGCTGCAGCAGTAACGAAGATGGCTTTTGGGAACCGCATTGGCATGGTTTTCAATGACTCATTTGCAGACCTGTCAGATCTTTTTACCCCTGACTATGGTTCCATTGTTTTGGAAATAGATGAAAAGGCTGATCTTGCAGAAGCATTTGGGGATCTTGAATACCGGTTCCTTGGTGTAACTGCTGAAAAAGCTTCCATCTCCTTAAATGGTATGGAGATCGGACTTGTTGAGGCTTTTGAAGCTTGGGAAAAGCCCCTGGAAAAAATTTTCCCTACCAAAACAGAGGCTTCCGGGCAGAAGATACCCAAATATACCTTGGATCACCGGAGAAATAATCATAAGCCCAGAGTCACCGTAGCGAAGCCGAGAGTCTTTATTCCTGTTTTTCCGGGGACCAACTGCGAGTATGACTCTGCCAGGGCTTTTGAAAAAGCCGGCGGGATTGTAGAGAGCCTCGTGATTAGAAATCTCTCTGCATCCGATGTGGAACAATCCGTCGAAGAAATGGTTAAAGGGATTTCAAAGGCTCAGATGATCATGATTCCCGGTGGTTTCAGCGCAGGGGACGAACCGGACGGGTCAGGGAAATTTATTGCGGCCATGCTCAGAAACCCCCGCATCAACGAAAAAGTGATGAAACTTCTCAGGGAGAGGGACGGCTTGATGCTGGGGATATGCAACGGGTTCCAGGCACTCATTAAACTGGGCCTTGTGCCTTACGGAGAAATTGTTGAGATCACGGAAGATTGCCCAACACTTACGTTTAATACGATTGGACGTCATGTATCGCGCATGGTTCATACCAGGGTCGTCTCCACCCTTTCTCCGTGGTTTAACAATCTGGAGGCAGGGTCAATTCACACAATTGCCGTATC
>JAUSPO010000077.1 GCA_030656575.1 Bacillota bacterium | reverse complement strand
AGATGATGCCAAGAAAGGCTGGATTTATTCTGCATTATCTCATAGAATGTTCATACCTGAACCTGGAACGAAATCTGAAATTGAAGACTGCTCCGGGCGAATTCTATTACGTGTTCCCAAAGAATTACACTATCGACTGCTACAAAAAGCAAAAGAAGACGGTACTAGTCTTAATCAGGAGCTGTTATTTCTGGTTTCAACCGCACTTGGAACTAAACCTTCACTGCGGAACAAAAAGCTCTGAATGTGCAACTATCTCCAACTAAAGATGATGAGTGCTTTTTTACACAATACTAATATTCATATTTGAATTATTTGATTCATTTACTATCTTGACGAATCCATCCCGGCAGGCTGTATGAAATAAAACTCTCAATTTGTCTCCATGGTTCTATCCACTGTTTGGTTTCAAAACGGAGTAATTCATAACCCAGTAAATGAACATAATGACAAGGGGACGGGGTTGTTGTCACCCTTGAGCTTTATAAGTAATTGAATAGGGACGCTTGATTAGTAAAAGATTGGAAAGCCTTTTTTCACAGTTAGAGCAAAGAAACACTTACTGACCAAGCTGTCTAAGTTTTACTTAAGAGTTCTATTTTCCTTTAGGCTTAAATCCAGTTCCATCTTCTCTTATCCTCGCCACCCTGGCCTCAATTCGGAAATAATGGGTTCATGCTTTTGCCATGCATTCTGCATTTGCTGCATTACAAAATCTTTCCCAAATCAGAAATTTGTGATAAAATTATCATGGAATGTTTTGTCCTTGCACTTTGCGAAGGGGGATTTTTCCGTGAAAAGAGAAAACATAGCAGAATTGAAAACCCTGTTGGATTATTCCAGTGATGCACTACTGATTGCCGACTCCGAGGGAAAAATTCTCTATGTTACCCCTTCTATTGAAAGAATATCCGGTTTGAAGGTGAAAACTCATCTGGGTAGGAATATTGGCGAACTGGTTCATGAGAAACTGATCAGCCATTCAGCCACTCTGGAAGCCCTGAATAACGGGAAAACCATTACATGCAAGGTAAAAACTATCGCAGGTAAACATCAGCTTAATACTGCTTTACCCGTCCTGGATTCTTCCGGAAAACTAAAGCGTATTGTGTGTAATATTCGCAGTCACGCCCTTTATCAGTATCAGGAAGAAGAAGTCCCTGCTTATTTGCAGGCTCAGGATAATTGCTCCCTGGAGCAGGGTTATCCTTATAGGCTGATTCAGATCGGCGATCATGATATTGTTGTAGAAAGCAATAAAATGACGGCAGTGGTGGAGATGGCCCAGCAGGTCGGACTGGTGGATTCGACTGTTATCGTTTACGGTGAAACAGGTGTGGGTAAAGAATTAATTGCCAGGTTGATACATAGCCGCAGCCACAGGGCTAAAACCGGGTCCTTCATTAAGATTAACTGTGCTTCATTTTCGCAAAGTTTGATCGAAGCGGAACTATTTGGCTATGAAGCCGGGGCTTTTACCGGTGCCCTGAGAAGCGGCAAGAGTGGATATTTTGAACTGGCAAACGTGGGGACACTTTTCCTGGATGAGATTGCCGAACTTTCTCTGGAAGTCCAGGCCAAACTGTTGGGTGTCTTGCAAGACAGGGAATTATACAGGGTGGGGGGCACAAACCCCAAAAAAATTGATACCCGTATTATCGCTGCTACCAACCGGAACTTGGAGCAGATGGTAAAAGATGGGTTATTTAGAGAGGATCTTTTTTACCGTTTAAACGTTATCCCTATTGAAGTCCCTCCTCTCAGGGAAAGAAAAAAAGATATTCCGGCCTTGATACTGCACTTCAGCCGTAAATTACAGGAGCAATACTTTTTCAAGAAAGAGATAAGCCCGGATCTTATTGAATGCCTTACCCGTTATCCCTGGCCGGGCAATGTGCGGGAGCTGTTTAACCTGATCGAAAGGCTTTTGGTTACTGTTCCCCAAAAGGATATTACTACTGCCCATCTTAGCGGACCATATCTATCCGGATCTTCCAGCACCTCTTTAAACATCATTGAAAAAAGCGGCAGCCTCAAAGAGATATTAGGCAGCGTTGAAATGGCTGTCGTAAAAAAGACGATCGAAGAATGCCGTAATCAGGATGAAGCTGCCGAGATGCTGGGCATAAGTCTTTCCAGTCTCACCAGGAGGCTAAGAAAGCTCAACAATGGGAAGTAGAACGGTCAGGGATCGTCACAAGTGATGATTTTACTGAATATAGTCAACATTGACGAAAATTTCACCTCTTAATGTTATTGTAATCCTCCGGTTTATGCGCTAATTAGCAAAATAAAAACATCCAAATATTTGGCATCATAATTGCATTAATTAATATAAAGGAAAGTTAAGCAGTGACTCTATAAAGCTGACTATTAAGAGAAGAAAGGATGGCTGAAAAATGGAGACTTTGCAGGTGGATTTAAAAGAGATGGATGCGATCATTCAGGATGCTAAGCTAAAGATCATGCACTTGATGGAGATTTCCGGCGGAATGCAGTGCGTGGACAGGAACTGTGAACGAATCCTTGCCAGCATCAAAATGTTAGAACTTAACATTTCCGACGTTGTGGAGTTTATGGACTAGTTGTGATACTAAACTTCTCTTGTAAAAAGATTATTAAAGTGCCGGATTTGGCGAATTCTTTCTACTGAAGCAATATCGTTGTTAATTTACAAAGGATGGTGAGCTTAGAATGGATGTTAATAAGTATTGGAACCCTATATTGGAGACATTGCCCAGGGAAAAGTTAAAAGCATTGCAGTTTAAGAAATTCAAGCGCATTTTGGAGTGGGGCTATAATAATTCTAAGATGTATCGACGTCTTTATGACGAAGCCGGTTTTACCCCGGATGATCTGCAAAGTTTTGAAGATATATCCAAAGTGCCCATGCTGGAAAAGGATAGCTACAGAACAGCGCAGGCCAAAGATCCCTGGCCGTATGGAGACAGCCTTTGTGTACCGCTGGAAAAGGTTACAGAATATCGGCAGACCAGCGGGACGACCGGTCAGCCTGTATATCAGCCGGATACCTGGCAGGATTGGGAATGGCAAAGCGAGTGCTGGGCTTACATACTCTATGGCCAGGGTTTCAGAAATACGGACCGCGTCTTTATCCCCTTTGGTTACAATGTTTTTACCGCTTATTGGAATGGTCATTATGCTGCAGAAAAAGTAGGCTGTGAAGTTGTTCCCGGAGGTATCCTTAATACGGAGGAAAGACTGCTGAAAATGCAAGAGTTACGGGCGACGGGAATGATGGCTACTCCCACCTATGTTTTGGGGATGGCGGATACCTGTCGTAAGCGTCTGGAGATGGACCCCAGAGAAATGACAATCAATAAAATCCTCTGTGCCGGGGAACCCGGAGCAAGTGTCCCCACAACTAAGCAGCGCATGGAAGAGGCATGGAACGCCAAAGTATATGACCATGCAGGGGCGACGGAGATAGGTGGCTGGTCATACGAGTGTACCTCCCAGCCGGGTGGTATACACGTAAACGAAGCCTTTTTCCTGGTGGAACTATTGGATATTGAAACCGGCGAGCCCATTGAAGAACCCTATAAGCCGGGGAAAATTGTGATTACATCCTTTGACCGCATGGCCCAACCCTGTATCAGATTTGACTCAAAGGATGTAAGCATGTGGGGTGACCTCTGTGAGTGCGGACGGACATACCGGGTCTTAAAAGGCGGTATCCAAGGCCGGGTGGATCATATCACCAAGGTCAAGGGTGTGCTTTTCAGCCCCGTAGCTGTGGAAGAAGTAGTCCGCGGCATGCCTGAACTGGGAGACGAGTATGAGCTGGTTGTCTCCAAAAAAGGCGACACCGATGTCATCACCTTGAAAATAGAGATGAAACCCGAAGCTAAGGCCACCGAGGAAGAGGTACTCAACAAACTGGTGCCTCAACTGAGAATGAAGACAAACCTGGCTTACAAGATCGAGTTTCATCCCTTTGGCAGCCTGCCAAGATATCAGGTAAAAGCCAAACGGTTTATTGATTTAAGAAAAGACCATTAAAAAATTAAGATGTTTCCGGTTAAGATTTAAGGTAAAGAAAAAAGGCGCATACACTGCGTCTTTTCTCTTTACCGGTCTCGATCTCAATTCTTTTTTAATGAAGTTAAATGGAGTATACGGTTTAAAAGATCATTAAAAATAAAAGGCTTTACAAATAAATCTTGAGCCAGTTTTAATGTATCCTCGGTTGCTTTCTCCTTTAATGCTGTTATTATAATTACTGGGATATTTTCATATTCTGGGATATATCGCATCATTTTCAAAATTTGGTTACCGTTGAGTGCATGCATCTCCAGATCAAGAATAACCAGATCCGGGCTCAATTCTGTTATTTGTCTGATATGAGTTATTCCGTTTAGGCCAATAACATTAAGGTTATAATTATTTAAGAATTCTATGATTATGCCTAATAAATCCTCATTATCATCAACTACGACAATTTTAGTTTTTGTCAACATTCCTGGCCTCCTATGCCTCTGTTATAATCACGTAACAGCAATAACATAATTCTTTTTTTCTTTTGCTCTATAGAGGGCTTCATCAGCTATTCTAATGAATAGTTCATCGTCTGCATTTACCCCTTCTTTTGTTACGGCTATACCAATACTTACAGTAATTTTACAAGCGATACCATCATTCAAAAAAATATGATTTTCTACGATCATTCTAATTCTGTCGGCAATTTTGAAAGCTTCTTTAGTATCAGTTCGGGGAAGAATTACTGCAAATTCTTCCCCGCCCCAGCGGGCAATTGTATCGTTTTTTCTGGTATCACTTCGGAGAATTTCCGCAAATTGTTGTAGTACCTGGTCGCCTGCAATATGCCCATAGGTATCATTTATATTTTTGAAATTGTCAAGATCTATCAGAATCAGAGAAACTGGGGCTTTGTTTTGTAGTTCTGACAATTTTTTATAAAAATATTTTCTATTGCACAGGCCGGTCAGCGCATCAGTATGTACCTGTCCGTACATTTTTTTAAGTAAGATGCCACAAATTATGCTTGTTAATATCTGGATTATTACAAAGGGCATCCACACCACGATTTGATTCTGGTAATAATATCTATCTATCAAGAATGTGATAAGCCACAAAATTACCCCACCTGACAAGAAAATAGCAGGGGCGTTTTTATATATTTTTTCCTTCATTAATTCCACCCTTTTAATCTCCACCTTTGCCAGATACTACTCCTACGCAATTCACTTCATCTAAAAGAACTACAAATATAATTCTACATTAAATATTGGCAAATTGCAAATAATATTTATATGCACACCGCAAATTCATATACTGATTAAAGTCAGATAAAGTAAAAGAAGTAGGGAGGAACGAAAATGAAGATAACCTTGGAAATAGATAACAAAGCCATTGGGCAGAGAATCCGGGAAGAGAGGAAAAAGCTCCAACTTTCGCAGGAAGGATTTGCAGAAATCATAGGTCTTTCGGACTACTATATTGGACAGTTGGAACGGGGAGAGAGGCAGATGAGCCTCCCTGTTATGGTTAATATTGGTAATTGCTTGCATGTTTCTTTAGATTACCTGATTTTCGGGAAAATAGCCCAAAATATTTATGTTTACGATGCAACTGATATTTATGGTACCTCTGGCCGTAATACAGACAGAGAGATAAAATTTTTACTTGACAAGTGCTCACCGAAAGAATTAGAGTTAGTCAAAAAACTAATAAAAACTATTCTTCCTTATGTAAGCAAAAGCTAAGAAATGGTTTTATAGGCAGGCCCCTATGTAATATAGCCCCTTTTCAGCCAGGGCTCTTTTTTCTGTCACGGTGGTAACATGCGCTAGAAGACCATCTCCAATGGTAATTGAATAATTATATGGAATTTAAGTTATAAAATCCTGGTTAAATAAACCTGTCAAGCAATATATCCTCAACATTTCTTCGTCCATCAATTACTGCAAGCACCCAAACCTTATCTTTATCAGTTTTATAAATAATTCGCCAGGGTGGGCTAATTAATTCTCTGTAGGTTAAAATACTGTAATACCTTAGCTCCGGAACAATTCTTCCCCGTAAGGGCATTTGATGTAAATTAGCGGCTTTTTGTTTAATGGCAAGATAAACTTTTCTTGCTTGAATCTTACTGTCCGCGTCAATATATTCAATTATTCTTTTTAAATCCTGCTGGGCAGTTTGTGTCCAGAAGACCTGATATATCCCTTTAGTCATGGTCTAAGCTGTCAAAGTCCCGATCCAAGTCTGAAAAAAAGTCTTCCTGTGATAAAACTTTCTCATCGACTAAATCACGTTCCCCTTGGGCCAGTAATTTTAACAGACCGAGAACCTTTTTCATTTTTTCATACGATTCAGTATCCAACAAAACCGCTTTAGCTTCTCCATTTTGAGTGACATAGACAGGTCTGTGTGTCTCGTTTACTTGAGTCAGAATCTCAGCCGCATGAGCTTTAATATAAGAAATAGGCCTGATATCTTCCTTAATATTCATTGCGTTATCACCTCAGTACAAATATGATACCGAATTCGGTCCGATTTGTCAATCCGCAGTTAAATTCCACAGTCATTTTAAATCACCTGACATTAATGCTGTTGTGGTAAAAACAGCATTAATTGTGCAACTCGTCAATCAATAATTTCTGAAAGACCTGCATATATGTTTTTGTCAATCAAAAAGTTGACCACCTTAGGAATCAAAAAATTGACCTCCCTTGGCAAAAAAAAAATTAACTCTTGTTCATGCGGTTTGATCAGGTTTATTATTGCTTATCATTATCCGCTATACATGTGAATTTCAACCGGTGTATTAATTCTCCCGTTGGCAATAATATTAAGGAAAGTGAGTAAAATAAAGGCGGGAACGATAGCATGTTTAAACTTGAACAGCGGGACGAGTTTGCCCGGGGATCCGTGGCCGGGGCTGCAGGTGCTGTGGTCAAATATATCTTCAATGAGCTGATGCAGCTTTTGCAGATCGCAAAATATGACAATAACGCCACAGCGATCACGGTAACAATGAGCCAATACGAGCGTACCCTATTCTTTTGGCTTTACGGTTTTATCAATGCTGTGTTTATCGGTACTATTTTCGGTGTCCTGATTGCCTTTACATTCTCCTACATCCTCACCGACAGGTTCCTTTACAAAGGGGCCGCACTGGGGATCCTGATATTTTACTTAAATTTTGGCAACCTCTCCTTTTTTTTCAACTACCCCCCGGACTTTAAAACCCTGCCCGGCGACATGGTCTCCATGCTGCTGAGCTTGATGATCTACGCGCTTGTAACCACAGATATGCTCAGGCGCCTGCAGTTTTTTACGCAGGAGTAGTCTATAATACATCCAGGTTGCTGCCGGGGATGTTTATTTTTTTTTGAGGGGGGGGGAAAAATAATACCAAACAGGAATATGGATATAACATTATGCAAATATAAGAGGCTGCTGCCAAATTGCATGCCTTTTTCCAAACCAGACTGCAATAACTAATAAATTGGAGGTCAATAAATGCCCAACTATTTTATTTACCCAATATTTACGATTATCGTCGGGGCTGCAGCGCTTTTAATCATCCCCAAAGAGCAGTACAAACATTATCTCCTTTACGGGTTTTTGTTCGGCGGTGTCGGGCAAATCCTTATTGCTTCTCTCCTTACCGCGTTAAACCTGATTCAATACAAAAACATGGGCCCATTCAATATTTTAGGCCTGACGTCCATTTGGACACCTTTGACCTGGGCACTCGCCTTTACTATCTTTTTCTTTTTATTACCCAGAAGGAAAGTATTTTTGATACCGTATGTTCTCACATTTGCAGCCCTGAGCTATTCAGTAGACCTGGTAAAAGAAGCGTTCGGTTTATTCGAATATATTGGTTTTAACCGCTATACAGCACCAATCAACTTTCTTGTCTGGTATTCCGTTTCTGCCTGGGTATATATAAGAAGTGCAAGGGTAGAATTGAAATAAGATAATTAGGCGATACAAGCCCCATGGCTTAAGTTAGCTAAAAGAGAAGGGATTTTTCGATAATGGTTTTTGCTTGCTCATGAAGCATCTGAGTGAGGTAAAAAAAGAGATTACCGATTTGGAGGGCCAGTTAAGTAAATTTGCGGTTGGAGTACCCAAACCCCCGCGCAAAGATGTGCGGTCAGCGGTTGAAACAGAGATACTGAGCGACTCATATATTGCCAGTACCTTATTGTTGCTCTACCAGGAACTGATAGAAATGAAACTCAGGTCCTTTCGTACTGCCTCGACGAATGATGGGGTGCGAAAGATGTTTCTTAAATATACGAAAAAAGCTATTAATGTATACGATAATCTGCTCAAGTATGTCAAATTGAGAGGCTGGATTGATAAACCTTCCCTCTATCCCAACCTGCCTGCCAATGCATCCGAGCAACTGGATACGGGTGAAGCTTTTCACCTTTGGGACCATCTAACTTTTCGTTACGATAATATTGAACTGACACAAATATTTTATGAACTGGCACAGGACGGGGATTTTAAGCTGCTGCTGAAAAAAGGCATTCAGGATGTTCTGCAGAAGGATGCGGCTAGACTGGAAAAGGAATTAACTTATTTTGGGATTCCGTTTCCCCATCAGCCAAGGGTTATCTATGATAATTTGGGTACTGTGGAGCTATCCGACAGCAGTATGTTTAAACAGGTATATTTGGGAATGCAGTCTGCTGCAGTCATTCATGCACAGGCCATTAAACAAAGCACCACCAACGACAGGATACGCAAACTTTTTAATGAACTCTTGCTTGCAGAAATTGGAACCATTGATAAGGTCATTAAGTTCGGCAAATTAAAAGATTGGCTGCAACATCCACCCCAGTATGGTGCTGTTAAATAAACTTCAGTTTACCTCTTATTTCTTATGAACAAGCAAATGGTTTTTCCAGTATAAAACCCTTCATTGCAGGGGTGTTATATTAGTCCACCCCTTGGACTGGGATAATTTCGGATAATTTCGGGACACATTATTAATTTTCAAATTTAAATGCAGTCAATAATTTTCCTTGTGTCCCGAAATTATATTTCGACGCGTCACTACTGCTTTCATCTCGGCTAGTGTTGGGAATACTTTATTTAGATTTTGCTCATAACTCCCCTGTTAGAAATCTAATTAAGTTTTCATTAAATTCTTGTGGTGTATCCATATTTACAAGATGTCCTGCATTTTCAAATACTATCATTTTACACTTCGGCTCGCGTTCATGCCACATATTAGCTGCTTTAATTGCCATAGGATTATCGTATTTACCACAACCTATCATAACAGGATAATTACAATTGGTTGTTTTGAATCTATTAACAAGTTTTGTTAGCTCTGCCAGATACATGAATGACCTTTTCTTAAATCTAATATTCATCTGATAAAATTTCTCTTGCGCTTCTGTCGTAACAGCAGAAATAAGTTTATTGCTTTTAGCAAACCACTTAATAGAAATAATAGCTTTCAACATCATTTTTACTTGTTCGCCACTATTTTCTTTTTGCAATTCAGGATCAAAATTATTTATATCATATCCACCTATACAGCATAATGAAGCTACTTTATCAGGAAATTTGTTAGCAAAATCTTGTATTAAAACCGCCCCGATAGAGATACCTACAAGATGAATTTTATTTATTGCTTCGATTTCTAAAAGTTTAGAAATATAGTCCGCTGTTTTGCTAATGTTGTCACCTTTATGAGTTATAATTGATTTTCCATGTCCAATTAAATCTAAGGTAATTACTTGATAATTCTTTGCGAAAAATTTAATCTGTTCGTCAAAACTCGTATGGTCTGCAAAAGCAGCGTGAATAAACAAAATACTTTCCGCTGACTTTTTTTCTTTTATCCAATAATGAATAGGAGTCCCCGATAAGTGCTTTTCTATCATTACAATTCTCCCTTTTACAAATTATAAATAATATCTGTATATTAGACTAGTGTGCAATGTCACATAACTACTTTAAACCGACAATTTAGACAAAGACATTTATGACAACATATCGTATCACCGCAATCAGGGCAACTCCATTTTCCTTCTTCTTTTCTAAGAAAGTAATCTGTACCATGTTCTTTAATTACTCTTAAGTTTTCTATCATGCTCATATGGTATTTTGTCCGGTAACGTTTATCAAGGTCTTTGAGGCGTTTGCAAGGGGGATAATTTCGGAACACATTATTAATTTTCGAATTAAAATAGCAGTCAATAATTTTCTTTGTGTCCCTGAATTTTTCCATGGAAGATTGATCGTGTAAATAGAGAACTCCCACTAAAAAAAGTGGGAGCCTATGAATCAAATAAACCTGTCAAGCAATATATCCTCAACATTTCTTCGTCCATAAATTACTGCAAGCACCCATACCCTATCTTTTTCAGTTTTATATATAATTCGCCAGGGCGGGCTAATTAATTCCCTGTAGGTTAAAATACCGTAATATCTTAACTCCGGAACAATTCTTCCCCGTAAGGGCATTTGATATAAATTAGCGGCTTTTTGTTTACTCTTTGTACTAATAATTTTCGACCTGTGCAATAGGATACACCCATAATAAGGCATTCACTGGATAAAATTTACTGGACAAACACCCACCCATCTGTTATGGTAACAGGGGAGGTGGATTATTATGGGTAAATGT
>JAUSPO010000076.1 GCA_030656575.1 Bacillota bacterium | reverse complement strand
ACATTTACCCATAATAATCCACCTCCCCTGTTACCATAACAGATGGGTGGGTGTTTGTCCAGTAAATTTTATCCAGTGAATGCCTTATTATGGGTGTATCCTATTGCACAGGTCGACAACTGTTAAGAAAAAAAGCTCTTGATATTGCCCTTTGTTAGAGATAAAATGTTACTAGGTGTACAGGTTTACCAAATAGAAAAGAAATGAGGAGAAAGCAATGCCAATATTAATTCTATACATAGTTTGGCTTCTCATCTTCGCCGCAGCTCATTTTGCCCTTTCTGTCGTGGTCTACAGGGATGCAAAAAAGCTTCCGGAACCGGCACTTGGTATAAATCCAACATTATGGTTGGGGATTGCCCTTTCTATTCCGGTCATAGGTATGTTCATTTACTGGGTCATGAATTACTCAACTATGAAACCAAACAATGAATAGAACATGTAGGACCTGTTTTTTGCACTACTTTTTACTGGTTGGTTCCCCTGAGCTGCCAGCTGTTGGCAGCGCTGGTATAATGGAACCAAAGAGAGACTTTTTGCGTCTTTATATAGGAAGGCCTTTCATGAGAAGAATAGTGCCATGAAATAGAAGGAAAGAGGTTCGATGTGAAAGCCATTGTTTCGTTGATTGGAATAATTTTACTTAGTGCATTATTTTCTGCTTTTCCAGTGGAGGCGTGCTGGATTGGTTTTTCTACCGAAGAGTTGGTAGAGCGAGCTGACCTGATCGTGATCGGTGAAATAAAAAGTATCTCCGGGACGGAAAAGGCAGGGAGTATCTGGATGACCAACTGGGAAGTTGAAGTGCAGTATTCCCTGAAGGGCGATCCGGATAACTCTTTGCTGATTGTTACCACACCGGGAGCGCAAAACAAGCAGACGATTATGTCCACATCCTACCGCCTCGACGAATGGGGCAATACGGTGATGCTCTTTTTAGTGAAGAGGGACGGGTACCTCGAACCTCTGTCGCCGCAGGGAGTAGTTGCACTGGACCTGAATGATTCCCTGCTACAGTATCAGCCCACGGGTGAATACCTCATGGAGAAATTCAATATTGTTGATCAAAATATAACCTCAGTGGAGAAAAAAGAGCTGGAAAGCTATATCGTAGGGGTGCCCCAGGTGGTAGCCACCGCATCAGGCTCCGGAGTTAAGGAAGGCGGCCTACTTGCCAGCCCGTATATCCTTCCTGCTGTTTTGTTGCTTCTAATTTTGGCGGGGTTGTTTATTTTTATCAGAAGTATAGTTTAAAATCCGAAAAACAAGAGAGAAGATAGTTGAACAGGTATGAAAGGAAGGTTGACAATGAAATACTTCTTAATTCTATTGGCACTAATAATTATCACATTCAGTTTTTCCTCACCTGCCCTTGCTCAGGAACAGACGAGAGAAATAAAGGTTTTCATCGATGATCTCCCGGTTTCTTTTGATGTACAGCCTGTCATCGAGAGCGGTAGAACCTTAGTTCCCTTTCGTGCAATTGCAGAAGCATTAAACATAAATGTAAACTGGAACGGCTCTACTCAAACAGTAGAAGCATTTGACGGGAAAACCTTGATTAAATTACAAATTGGCATCCATAACGCTTTTCGTAATGAGGTTGCTGTTCCCTTAGATGTTCCTCCGCTAATTATTGACGGAAGGACATTAATACCCCTGCGCTTTTTTAGTGAAGCATTTAATTGTGATGTGTCATGGAATTCCGATACATATAGAGTCGAAATCACATCAGGTCCTAAAGAAATGACCGTGATCGGTTTTTATGCCTTAGGTGACACCGGAACCAGCAGTTGGACGAATCTTTTTAGGAATGCTTATCCTGAAACAGGCCCAGGTAATACCGATGTGGTTGACGAATTGGCCCTGGGCTGGTACAGTTTTGATGAACAGGGAAACCTTTTGACCAGGAGCTGGACAGGCTGGCAGCGTCCAGCCGGTTGGGAAAATGTATTAAATGCTGCCCAAGAATACAGTCTGAAAACCGAGATGACAATTTACAATACGGACAGATATGGCACTCTTTCTTCTCTACTTTCAAGTGAAACCGCTTCTGCCCAATTAGTTGAGGCAATCATGAAAGAAGTAGCTCTCTACGGGGGCGTTAATCTCAATTTTGAAGAATTCGGATTGGCAAAAAGCGGTGAAGAGTTAACAGCTGTAAGACAGCAATTAACCGACTTTGTTCGCTTATTATCCGTTCAATTAAAAATAGCAAATAAAAGCCTTACTCTAACTATCCACCCTCCTAACAGCAGTTACAAGGGATACGACTACAGGGCTCTGGGAGAACTTGCCGACAGGATAATTATTATGGCCTATGATTACGGACCCAAACCGGAACCGTTAAACTTTGTTGTACAGGCTGTAGAGATGGCTAAAGAAGTTGTCCCTCCTCAGAAGCTGGTACTGGGCATTTGTGCCCCTTATGAAAATCCGGAGAGCATGGCGGCCAAAATAGGAATTGCGAAGCGTCATAACCTGCATGGTATTGCAATTTGGCGCTTGGGTTTGGTTACTCATGAGATGTGGCAGGTTTTGCGAAGCAACGTTCTTTAAGCATAGATAGAAAGTAGAAGACCGAAAAAAAGTCTTAAAATATCCTTCTAACGGGAGCAAAAACGCTCTCGTTTTTTTTGTGGACATACACCCATAATTTGTGTTGTCCATATAGTAACAGCGACAAGAGTTAATGGCGGTTAAATATTTTATTCGCCCCTTTGTCTGTTTTTGACGACAAACATATTTAAAGCCATTGCTTAAACAAGGAGGATTTTCCATGACAGAAAAATTTATTCCATTACACCTTCTTCCCACCGGGAGCTTTGGCAAGGTGAAGGGACTGACAGCCCTTGATAGTATGCGCAGAAGAATGCTTGATCTGGGTCTTATTAACGATACCCTCGTGGAATCGTTGCGCAGAAGCCCCTCCGGAGATCCCACTGCCTATCAGATCCGAGGGGCTGTTATCGCACTTCGTTCGGAAGAAGCATCAAATGTTTTCGTAGAAATAGCTTAAGGAGAGTTAAAAAAATGGGTCTTACTAACCAATCCACCGGCTTTGCCTCTGTTAAGGAGATGTTCCAGGTAAAAACAGATTCTCCAGATGATATTGTCATTGCCCTGGCCGGAAATCCCAATACGGGGAAAAGTACAGTTTTTAACAGCTTAACCGGGCTAAAACAACATACCGGGAACTGGCCGGGCAAGACAGTTACCAGTGCCCAGGGTAATTTTTACTACAGGGATAGGAAGGTCGTGGTGGTTGATTTACCGGGAACATATTCATTGTTTGCTAACTCTGAGGATGAGGAAATAGCCCGCGATTTTATCTGTTTCGGTAAACCTCATGCCACGGTGGTTGTTTTAGATTCCACCTGCCTGGAGCGAAACTTAAACCTGGCTTTGCAAATACTGGAAGCTACCCCAAACGTGGTAATTTGCATCAACTTTCTTGATGAAGCAGTACGAAAAAAGATAAAAGTTGACCTGGCAAAATTAACAGACTTACTTGGGGTCACTGTTATTGGCACTAATGCCAGGGACGGGGTGGGTCTTCAGGAACTAAAGTCTGCCGTTTACAGGGTAGCAGTGGGCGATACTGTCAGCAGTCCCATGAAAATTAAGTATACGGATCAGACGGAAAAGGCTCTGGCACTTTTAGAAGATCCAATCGAAAAAGTGGTTGACGGAAGGATAAATGCCCGCTGGGTGGCCTTACGCTTATTGGATGGTGATAAAACTTTCCTTGAGGCCCTCAAAAGATACTTAGGTTTTGACCTATTGCAGAATGAGGATTTAGCAGGGCCTTTGCAGAAAGCCGGCGAGTTGGTTAATTCTGACGACGCAAGAAAGCGGGATCAGATTGTGTCAAGCATAGTTAAGCAGGCAGAAGGGATCTATGCTAATGCTGTAGTCTGTGAAAACCATCAGCATAACACCCTGGATCGGAAAATAGACAATATCCTCACTTCTAAAAGATGGGGAATTCCAATTATGCTTGCTTTGCTGGGGATGGTCTTCTGGATTACCATAAATGGTGCCAATGTTCCTTCTGAATTGCTGGCTTCTGCTTTTGATCATTTAGAAAAGGGTTTGACATCATTATTTATGGCCTGGGGCTCGCCTGAGTGGCTTCATAGTATATTGGTGCTCGGTGTTTTTAAAACTTTAGCCTGGGTCATCTCCGTGATGCTGCCGCCGATGGCTATTTTCTTTCCCCTCTTTACCCTGCTGGAAGATTTGGGTTACCTGCCCCGGGTTGCCTTTAACCTGGATCACTTCTTTAAAAAGGCTTGTGCTCACGGCAAACAGGTTCTGACCATGTGCATGGGTTTTGGCTGTAATGCTGCAGGCATTATTTCCTGCCGCATTATTGATTCCCCCAGGGAAAGGTTGATCGCCATCATTACCAACAATCTCGTTCCCTGCAATGGGCGTTTTCCTATCCTTATCGCCCTCTCGTCCATTTTTATCGCGTATAAAATGGGGCCTTTTCAGAGTATAATCGCCGCTCTGAGCATCCTGGTAGTGATCGTTTCAGGTGTTACTCTTACGCTGATTATCTCCAGGATTCTTTCCAAAACCATACTTAAAGGCTTGCCGTCTTCCTTTACCTTGGAACTGCCGCCTTACAGAAAGCCCCAAGTAGGCAGAATCATTATCCGTTCCATTTTGGATCGAACCATGTTTGTTTTAACCAGAGCAATTATTGTGGCTGCTCCGGCAGGTTTAGTGATCTGGCTGATGGCCAATTCATTTGTGGGGGATACCAGTATCCTCAATTATTGTGCCGCTTTTCTCGATTCTTTTGCCCGGTTAATGGGATTGGACGGTTTTATCCTCATGGCTTTTATTCTGGGCCTGCCTGCCAATGAAATTGTCATACCCATACTAATTATGAGCTACATGTCCCAGGGTGTGATGTTGGAACTTGATAGCCTGGAGGCAATGAGGCAGCTTTTTCTAGACAATGGCTGGACCTGGCTGACTGCCGTATGCACCATGCTTTTTACTCTCAATCACTGGCCTTGCGGCACAACCCTGCTTACCATACGTAAAGAAACACAAAGCCTTAAATGGACCCTTTATTCCTTTCTGATTCCAACGATTACGGGAATTGTTGTCTGTATCATCGTGGCACAGACTGCCCGTTTGCTGGAATTAGTATAAAGCAAGTTATATGTTTTGTTTAGGGGGCATAAAGATAAGTTAAAGAAAAATGTTGGGGTGATGAAAGATGGTTAGGCCCGGCAAAGAATTCTATACCGTCCGCGGCTATGCACTGCTCAGGCAGGATGATAATGTACTTACCCCCAGCATGGAGGATTATCTGGAAATGGCCTACCGCCTTGGTAAAGATAAGGGTTATACCAGGATGGGTGACTTGGCAGAGGCCTTGCATGTTCAGCCGCCTTCGGCCAGTAAAATGGTACAAAAACTTGCTGAGATGGGTTTTTTTAACTATGAAAAATATGGGGTCATCGAATTTACGGATCTAGGGCGGGAAACAGGTGAGTATTTACTGCAGAGGCATGAAACAATTGAAAAGTTCCTTATCATGATCGGGGTGAAGCAGAACATCCTTGAAGATACGGAAAAGATGGAACATAATATTAGCGACGAAACGTATCAAATGATCATACTATTTCTGGAATTTATGCAACAAAATGTTCAATGGCAGGAAATGTACAAAAAATTTGCGGCTGAAGATGCACACTAATTTTTTTGGAAAGCATGTAAATATAGCAACTTTTCCTGATATATTCTCCATCTTAAAATCTAAACTTCCATAATCCTTCTCCTACTGATGCTTCCTGGAGTTTGTGGTCGAAAGTTAAAATACGTAATTCGGGTAAATCCTCATGCAAAGTTTTTGCTGTCGAAAGATGCCACAAATCTGCTCCTCTAAGAGGCCATTTTTTTGCAAGTTCTTTAATGTTTTTGTTAGAAGGAACAATATTAAGTCCCCTCCAAGGCCCTTCCTCAAACATAGTAATTACTTCTATAAAGAGGTGTTTTGGAATATGGTCCTCTCTTTGCATACGATTAATTACTGCATAAGTTTCAGCGACACCCAAAGATGACACTAAGTGTAATCCGGGAGTATTAGCGTACTTTAAAGCTGCTCCTGTGTTTGTGTCCTTAAAAAGTGTTGATATAATAGCAGAGGTATCCCAATAGATTACTATGTTTTCCTTCATGATTCTCGATCCTCAAGTAAAATCTTTTGAGCTATGTCTTTTTCCACAGACAAAGGAGAAAGTACCTTGGAAGTATCTTTAGCTGTTTCTATTGCTCCATTTCTTTCCAAAGCATTAATACGTTGTTTTAAGGAAAGATTATTTAAATTAACAGGCACTATCTTACCAATAGGCCTACCTCTGTCAGTTAATAGTATCTCTGCTCCTTTTTGAACATCTTTGAGAAGTCTACTCAAATTTGCTTTAGCCTCTCTTATTCCTACAGTAGTTCTTTTCACAATCAAACCTCCATTATTGTGGTTATTGTAACTACTTTTATTCTATTAGGTATGGAAAGTATTGTCAAGGTGTTGTTATCAAAAACGTTTTCAATAAACAAGGGATTTCCTCATTCCCGAAGATATGGAATACTGCAAACGTTTTTGCAAAAAAATAGATAAGGAAATAGAATGGTAAGTTTGGTCCAAACAAAGACAGGAGGGAGCTTAATTTTTATAGGGTTCTTTTAAGTGAATGATTAAATAACATGTGCGGTTTGTTATTAATCCGGTATGAGCAGCGCCACCGGGAAAGTCCCCAGCACCTTTTCCAGGGGCAGTATTCGCGCGCCGGCTGCGCTTTTGACGTGGTTTGGGCTCACATTAATCTCCGCAGCCGGGTCAGAACTTAAAGTCTCTCCCGTAAAAACGTTCCGCCAACGGGTAGGCGCCGCAGCGGGCAGGACAAGTATGCTGTCTGCCCAGAACTCCATGCCCACTGGAGCCTTAGTTTCCGGGAGTGCCGCTGTGCCAACTCCGGCAGTCATCCGAACCGGCAGCCGGGGCACGGCTGCTATCACCCAGTTCTCTTCAGTATGCCGTGCCTGAGCACACATATGCTCTTCAGCCGGACCCGCTGCCTCCAGGGGTAAATATGCCCCGGACGCGAAAAGCCCGGCCTGTGCACGGCGCAGGGTCAGCGCCTTCCATGTGACGTACAGCTTGATACGACCGTCATCCCAGGCCGCCAGGAGTTCTTCGGCCAGCGTCGGCCCCACCTCCCGCTGCTGGAGCTCCTCAAGTAGATCGATACGCTTTTCGAAGTCGACCGGGCGGCGGTTATCGGGATCCACCAGGCTAAAATCCCAAAGCTCGCTACCCATGAAAAAGTCCGGTACTCCGGGGCATACCACCTTCAACACCACCTGGGCCAGGGAGTTCAGTGCTCCGTAATAAGCCACCGGCCTTACAAAGCCCCGAAGATCCTGCCTGAAGCGGTCATCCGCGGAGTCTTCGAGGATGCGCCGGGTGAAGGTGGAAATGGCGCGCTCGTACTCCTCGTTTGGGTCAAGCCAGTTGGTGTCCAACTTGGCCTCCCGGGATGCCTTCACCAGATACTCTTTCAGCCGTTTGACAAACTCAGTTTCCACCGCTTCGTGCAATGGCCAGGCACCTATTAAAGTCTGGTATAATAAGAGCTCTGCATTATTCTCAGGAACCGGCCTTCCTGCCACCAGCGGCTTTTTGGGGGCGTTCCATTCCTGCCATTGCCCAACCCGCTCCGCCCAAACCTCCGGTATTTCGGAAAGAACGTTTATGCGCGCACGCACGTCCTCGCTGCGCTTGGTGTCGTGGGTGGATGTGGCGTTCATGGTGTGGGGTGTATGCGTACACCGGGCCTGCATCCGTTTGTGAAACTCTGCTACGGATACCCTGCCTCCCGCCGGGTCGCCCCCCACCTCGTTTAAAGAAATGAGCCGGTTGTAGAGGTAGAGCACGGTGTCCTCAAAACCCTTGGCCATGATCGGCCCGGTGAACTGCTGCCAGCGCATCACGAACCCGAGCCACTCATGTCGGGATTCCTCTGGCATATCATTGGCAAACTCCAAGAGGAGTAACCGGCGCAAAAAAGCCCGGGCCTGCTCCGAACCGTCCCCGTACCATGCCGCCTCGGTCAGCGCCTCCTCTATGTATTTCCGGTCGCGTGGTGTTACGGAAAACCCCCGGGTATAGGTCCGGTATACGGGAAAAGCGGTTGTTATACCCGTCAGGGCAGCTTCAAGGTCTTCCGGGGAAATCTCCTGCGCTTGGGGGATCTGAGCTCTTAAGCGCACCAACTCTTCCGACAGATCTGCCATCTCGCCTGTGAAAAGATCATGTATGACCTGCCGTTTTTGTGTATTCACCAGGGTTGCAAAGTCCGTTTGGGCACCAGTCATCCGCTTGTAGAGGGCGTCCAGTGCATCTAGGCCCTGCCCGTCCACGAATAGCCTGTTTAACATGTTTACGAAATCGTAACCCGTGGTGCCCGACACAGGCCATGTATTTGGAAGCTCTTCATTGGCTGCCAGGATTTTCTCCACTATCACGTAAAAGTCCGCTCCGCTGCGCCCCTTAATCGCCGCCGGAGGTGTCGTCGAAGCGGAGTCGTGATCCGGCCCGTGAGCCGTCAGGCTTTCTTGCAGCCGAACGAGGTAGCCCTCCGGGTCGTGCAGACCGTCCACGTGGTCGATCCGCAGGCCCGTGACTGCACCCGCCCGGGCCAACTCCAGCACTCGCCCATGTACCGCTTGGAACACCGCCTCGTCCTCGATTCGCAGCGAAACAAGATCGCTGATATCAAAAAAGCGGCGATAATTGATCTGGTGCTGAGCGTCTCTCCAATAGACCGGCCGGTAATGTTGGCGTGCCAGCAACTCTGCGAACTGCGTCCTGCTGGCCCCATCATTCCAGAACCCGAGTACTCTGTTTACGAATTCTCTCAGCTGCACCTCATCCAGGTACAGTTCCCAAAGTCTTTTCCCGGTCTGAATCTTCGTCAGGACACCTGCGCTTTTCTTACCTTCATTTGCTTCCGTCAATGACGCCAGTGAGCGCTCCACCGTCCGGTCGTCGGGAGTTTTCACCTCATTCTGGATGCACTCAGTTAGAATCAACTGGTATGAGTCCGGGCAAACCGGCAGGTGCTGATCGTGGTAATGGATCTGGAACCCGTCGGGTTCCAGATCGAGTTTTAGTTCTCCCTTTTCCAAGACCTCTGCCAGCGGTGCGCTCAGGATAGGCAGTACCAGCTTACCTGCCGGTGTGCCCGGCTCCTGCTTCGCTTCCCAGTCAATGTCGAACTTAGCAGCGTGCACTGAATGCGGTCCCCAGCGCAGAACGTCTCGCCACCAAGGGTTCTCAGTGCTTGCTGACATATGGTTTGGTACAATGTCCAGCAAAAGCCCCATTCCCCGTGCTTTTAGGGCTGCCGACATCTCCGCAAAACCGTCCCGGCCGCCTACTTCCGTGTCGAGTCGTCGCGGGTCGGTCACGTCGTAGCCGTGCTCGCTGCCCTCCCGGGCCTGCAGAAGCGGTGAGGCATAAAGGTCAGTTATGCCCAGCGCATCCAGGTAGGGTATCAGTGCGCCGACTTCATCAAACCCAAATTCGCTTGTAAACTGAAGTCGATAAGTGGCTGCCGGCACTCGCAGACTCGTCATCTTTTTATCTCTCCAATCTTTCATTTTTAAAATTGAAACTGAAAATCTGCCTTATGGTATTATTATCTTAAGAGATACAAGTATTCTTTACTAAATGCATCACAATATGGTATATTTTGTATATTACTTTCGAGAGGTGCCAAAAATGGATGTGGGAGAAAACGTGAAAATCATTGATTCAAGAGAAGAAAACAAAAGACTGATTGAACAAACTGCAGCAATTTTATATGAAAGTTTTAAGGATGTATCAGAAGCCTGGCCGACAATGGAAGCAGCTTTGGAAGAAGTGTATGGATCTATTGATAAGGATAGGATTAGTAGGATTGCAATTATTGATGACGAAATTGTTCTGGGATGGATTAGAGGGATTAGCATGTATAATGGAAATGTATGGGAACTCCATCCCCTTGTCGTTAAGACTGAGTTTAGAGGTAATGGTATAGGAAAGGCTTTGGTAAGGAATTTAGAAGAACAGGTTGAAAAGCAGGGAGGACTAACAATTTGGTTAGGAACGGATGACGAGGATGGTTCCACGTCTCTTTTAAATATTGATTTGTATGAAGGATTGCATGAAAAGATAAAGAATATTAGGAATATACAAAGGCATCCGTATGAATTTTACCATAAAATGGGATTTATTATTGTAGGGGTTATGCCAGATGCAAATGGCATAGGAAAGCCAGATATTTATATGGCGAAAAGAGTATTAATATTATCACCACAAAATAGAAAAATTAACAAAACATTCTTTAAAGACCGTCCCCGTGTCAATTTATCCTTCAAAGAAACAGGACTCACCTATAAATTCACGTAGTATTGAGTTAGACGGTACATCGTGCGGTTCAAGCGGCATAAAAGAAGAAAGAAAGGCCAGCAGCCTCCTGGCGTCAACATATTCCGGTTCAGGCTGGTCTATTTTTTTCAGCAGGAATTCTGCGAATTCTTTAATTACTGCCAGCTCGTAGACCAGTGAAGAGTTAAACATAATATCTGCTTCTTCCTGCAGCTGGAAGATATTTCTCTCCTCACCCCGTCTGACTGACGGCCATCTCCTGATGGTTTCCAGGGCGCTTGTTCCACGGAACTGGGCATCACGGACTATGCGCCTGAGCAGGCGCGTGTCGGTGGTATGTATTCTGGTGTGCCTGTCAATGTTTAGAGCTGTCAGCGCTGATATATAGATTTTAAACTTTCTGCCACGAGGGATAGAGCGGGTCAGTTGTTCGTTTAAGCCATGTATACCCTCAATAATCAAAGGCTGATTTTCTTCCAACCTGATGATCCTGCCATGATATTCCCGTGTTCCGGTGGCAAAATTAAAAGTGGGGATCTCTACTTCTTCACCGCTGATTAGACGCAGCAGCTGTTCGTTAAAAAGGGGGAGGTCAATAGCCTCAATATGTTCGAAGTCGGGGTTGTTTGACTCGTCAAGATGTGTATGTTTACGGTCCACAAAATAGTCATCAATGGAGATAGGATAAGGGCGCATGCCATTTACCAAGAGCTGTGTGCGCAGGCGCTGAGCAAAAGTTGTCTTGCCGGATGAAGACGGTCCGGCGATCAGGATTACACAAATTTCTTCTCTGCGTTCGGTGATCATATCGGCAATCTGTGCAATCTTTTTTTCATGCAATGCCTCGGCCACACGTATCACCTCAGGACTTTGCCCTTTCTCCATAAGACTGTTCATGGCTCCCACCGTATCGAAGCCAAGTATAGTCCCCCACTTTCCGGATTCACGAAAAATCTCGAATAGTTTTGTCTGTTGAATAAATGTAGGGATAGTGAAGGGATCCTTCTCGTCAGGAAAACGCAGAACAACACCTGGCCGGTAGTATTCCAGTGCGAATTTCTGCAGCAATCCTGTACGCGGGACATGATAACCGTATAAAGTATCTTCTAGGCTGCCTATGGAGTAAAGGCTCAGATAATCCTTCAACCAGTATTTAAGCAAATACACCTTATCATCAAACCTCTGGCGGCTGAAAACCTGCTCCGCCTCGGAGAGTGTGACCCGTCTTTTTTTAATGGGCAGGTTCCTGTTTACCAACTGCCGCATTTTTTCCTCTACGCCCGCCACGTCTTCCGCACTCAACTCGGGCTTCTTATCGATTTCACAATAGAGACCCTTGCCCAGGGAATGCTCAACTTTTACCACTGCTTCAGGAAAAAGATCATAGACAGCTTGAATAAGGAGAATAGTCAGACTACGGCGATAAATGCGCGCTCCTTCCGTGGTAGTCAGATCAAGAAATTGTATTACAGCTGATCTTTCGATAATCGAGGTCAGTTCATTAAGTTTATTATCCACCAACGCCGCTACAATAGGAGAAGGGTAAGAGTCTCTGATTTCCTCGCTAATTTCAAGCAGACTGCGTCCTCCTGCCAAAGTTTGCGCTTTTCCTCCCGGCAGTAATACATCAACTGTCGTAAATGACGGTTTATTTGCCATTTGATACCTCTTTCTGTGGTTGCCTACCCTGTAAAATGTTGTTTTTAAATATTATAGTTTAAAACTCTTCTGCTGTAAACATTCGTATCTACTTCCACAAGGTTTCTAATGCAATGGATAACCCTGCAAAACCTGGATGTTCAACAACGTCATCGTCCATTCCTGCTGCAACCAGAGCGTATAGGTCATTCTGTAGGGAAAAGCATTCAAGAGTTTTTTCATCCGGATTGACAAGCCAGTAGTGCTTTACCTTAGCCCCTTGGTAAATTCGCATTTTTTGAAGTCTATCCCTGCGGCTGGTAGAAGGAGAGAGAATTTCTACTACCAGCGTGGGCGGACCATCAACGCGAGCATCTTTCACAATTTCCTTTTGTTCTCCTGATACATAGAAGACGTCCGGCTGGACTACATTAATGTCAAAGAAGGTCACATCCAGCGGCGCATCGAAGACTTCACCTTCAGTATCAACATTCCAAAAATAATCTTCCAAAATCCGTTGGAGCCGCCGGGATACTCGTTGGTGCTTTACATTAGGTGCTGGTTCTTTAACCAACAAACCCTCAAGAATCTCAAAACGATAGCCTGCCTCTTCCGGCATTTCCAGATAGTCCTGATACGTGAACCTTTTAGGGGATTCCGGTTTGTATTCGGCTGCCTTTTCCTGAACAGTTGAACCAGTTAAAGCATTGATTACATCAGCAAGCCTATAACGGTATTGCTTGCTGCCCAATTCAACATAGGGTATTTTATTTTCCCTAGTGTATCTCCAGATTGTTTCCGCAGAAAGATCTAAGGCTTTGGCCAGAACTTGCGCGGTTATCAGTTCCTTTTCTCCAGACATATTGTCACCTCCATCTTCATTATATACAATTCACAAACTAAAATCAACTAAAAACAACCATAATAAACTAAAATCTTGGAACACAAAAACCTTATAAACAAATGAATATTACAAAATAACTGCGTAACTACTCAGCCAATAGGTTACTTAATCGTTCGGGACGCAAAGCATGGGGACGGTTCCATCGTCTTCCCACTAGCTATGGTAAGGCGACACACCCCATTTTTCAAGTGGTATGGGGAACACACCATTTTTCAAGTGGTATGGGGACACACCCCTGCGGGGAATGTCCCCTATGAATGTCCCCTATGAATGTCCCCAAGTCTTCGCCTACGCTACGGTGACGCTCGAACCGTCCCCAAGCTTCACTTATCTTTTCTCTGAGTAGGTTTACAATCTTGTCGGTGGAATGCTGGAGTGGCACGGCCCGGTAAAATGAACAAGAAAAGCTGAAGTAAATAACAATAAAAACGGCAAAACTGATGTTTAGGATCAATCATTTAGATAATTCCACAAAATACCGGTGGCGTAAACAAATAAGGAAATTGTATGATTGGGTTAACTGAATTAAAAATTGCCGAAGGACATGTTATCGGTAATCACTCCTGGTCCCACCCGCGCCTAAGTGAAATTGCAGCGAGCGACCTGGCCGCTGAAATAGAAAAGACTGAGTATATACTTGAGGTTACGACAGGACTGAGAACCTTGTTAATGCGGCCGCCCTATGGAGCTGTTAACGGAGATACTTTGGCTAATTAAAATGGATTATTTTATTATAAACTGGTCGGTGGATTCCGTGGATTGGCGTGATCAGGACGTGGACCTAATCTTGATCAATGCTCTGCCTGATGTCAGGGATGGCGCTATCATGCTTTTTCATTCCGCAAGAGGGACAGGCCAAAATCCGGTGGCTACGGCAGCCGCATTACCCGAATTAATCGAAACTCTGCGTAAGACCTGGACAGGCAAACGTACCATTTCTTTTCCATTTTGTCGTAAGAGATAGTAGCGTTCTTAATGTTCTTAAAATCATATTCACGTTCCGGTAAGTCTATCTCAATCCAGGTTGATTTACTTGTACCATAAGCCAGCCGGAGGGTGTTAGCAATTATCTCAAATGATATGCCCTGCTGCGGATACTTTTGGGTATAAAAATATTTATATGCTATTAATGCAAGTATTAATCTACGTATAATACCATAACATATAGTTGCTTTTAATCGGCTTTCATCTCGGGGTCAATAGACCCCGAGGATTCCCGCCGAAGATCCTAAAATTAACCCCAAATACCTCTACCTTGCCTTTGTGTTATTAATGATAATTAACTTGGTATCTTTTGCAACCGGGAACTTGCTTCCTACCTATGAATATAGGATTGTTCCAATAATCGCTTTAGTCCTGGCCCTGGCATTATTCCTCTATAAGCTATTTGCAAAAGATGATGCGTAGAAGGACACAATTTGAGTGACTTAAGATGATTTTTTAGTTAAATATCTGTAAAACAGAAACCCTGCAATCATCAACGATTGCAGGGTTTCTGTTTCCTTTTGTCTAATCACTGTGATTTTGATACAATTTAGCGGATTAGGTATACTGTTAAAAAGTATGCACCATTTTTCTATCATTAATATTCCATAAATTATTAGAGACCCATTTAACAGACCAGCATAAGCTTCTTAAAGTGTAGCCTCAGATTTAGTTTCATGTAGGGGGCTCCCTGAGACAGAATACCGTCACACTCGCTCAATTGTTATTCCTTTCCCTAAGGCTTTGGAAACCGCGGGGTCGGTAACCTGATTAGTTGACGGCCAGACTCGCAACTCTCACCACTTAACAATTTTCAAATTCTCATAAAAACCTTTCATTTGTAGCATATTTGTGCTACAATATAACTATCGGTATTTGGGGGTGTCTATATGGCAAAAAAAATTGTGTTACGTCAAATGGGTGGTTCTGTCGGTGTGACAATACCAAAGGAAATTGCCGAACGTTTCCACCTAAACAAAGGTGACGAAGTGTTTGTCTCTGAAACAGACAAAGGAATACTTATAACACCGTACGATCCAAGCTTCGATAAAGCTATGGCTGTCTACGGAAAAGGTGCAAAGAAATACCGTAATGCACTTCGTGAGCTCTCTGAGTAGGTACGATTATGAGACAACCGGTTTGGTTGACGAGGGCTATAGTTGAGGCTATCCATCTAAGTCAGATACGGGAACATGGTGGGCAGTATGGAATCAGAGACACTAATCTTTTGGAATCAGCACTTGCAAGGCCTGTAAATCGTTGGGTATATGATCTAGAGTCAGATATCATTATTCTAGCAGCCGCCTATGGATATGGCCTGGCAAAAAATCATTGTTTCATCGATGGCAATAAAAGAGTCGCTTTTATGGCAATGTACACTTTTCTTAGTTTGAACGGTTATGAAATTGACGCATCAGAACCTGAAGTTGTAGATATAATGCTTAGCGTTGCTGACAGCAGCGTTGCTGAAGAACAATTAATAGTCTGGCTCCGTAAACATAAAACCAGATAGCAACTGGTATGATAAAAGACAAGTGAAGCATGGGGACGGTTCGAGCGTCACCGTAGCGTAGCGAAGGACTGGACTTGGGGACATTCCCCGCAGGGGTGTGTCCCCATACCACTTGAAAAATGGGGTGTGTCGCATTACCATAGCTAGTGGGAAGACGATGGAACCGTCCCCATGCTTTGCGTCCCGAGCGACTAAGTAACCTAATGGCCAGTTACGTAAAAAATCCATAATCCTAAGAAAATAAGTATTATCGTAATAAGTGATGGCCCTACAGGACCGGCTTGACTGCCTCTTCATTGAGTTAGCTGAGCTAACTGTACTGCTATATATACTGGCTGCATTATTATGCCCCCTCTTATTTCTAAAGCTATCATAACATCATATAAAGTTCAACAATGACACCTTGACTAAGATCATTTAATAATAATTTCCTGGCTGACGGGGGTAATGACAACATTTATGATAAGTGTAACAGGAGTGTTGAATGTTTACGGGAAGCAAGCATAAACAATAAAAAAGTTGACAACAACCCCGTCCCCTCGTCATCCCTGGTCCCCTCGTCATCTGCCCTCGTCATCTGGGGCGGCAATCCGTTATCAGGGAAAGAGCGTTCAACACCGCTGCCGGTTTTAGAGCAGAAGACGAACGTCTGCCCGATTTTTTTCTCACTGAGAAATCTCCGGCAACAGAATCTACATTTTACATTAATATTTAACATATTCAGGAAGGGTTTAGAATTAGTTATTCGGAAGGGATCGTGGAATATTTTGGCGAATTACTTTACGTAAACGATGAACATTTATGCAGAAAAATTATTAATTTAAAAGCATAGTCAAAAAAAGCTGAAAGATGTGAATCAAATGTTTCCTGTAGAAAATCCAGTTTACATTTTTGCTATCGCTGTTACCATTTTTTTTATTGCACCAAAAATTACAAGATGGCTTAAATTACCTGATATTATTGGTCTTATCATAGCAGGTGTTCTGCTGGGACCAAACGCACTAAACATACTTGCGTTAGATTCCAGCATAGTCCTTTTGGGCACTGTGGGAACACTCTACATCATGTTTTTATCAGGACTGGGGGTTAACTTCAGTGACTTTAAGCAGGCAGGGAAGCGCAGCTTGATTTTTGGGCTCTTAACCTTTGCCATACCCCAATCCCTTGGAATATTAACGGCCATTGTTGTTTTGCAGCAAAACTGGCCAGCTGCAATTTTATTAGCAAGTATGTATGCCTCTCATACTCTTCTGGCATATCCCATTGTCAGCAAACTGGGGCTGAAAAGGTCAGAGCCAGTTGTTGTTACTGTTGGAGGCACCTTGGTTACGAACTTTTTAGCCCTTTCTATTCTTACATTTATAGCTGCCTCCGTAGGAGGAGAATTAAGCTATTTTTTTTGGGTTAAAATTATTTTTTCGTATCTGTTTTTTATAATGATTATGTTTGTTCTTATGCCTGTAGCCGGACGGTGGTTGTTCACTAGGGTTGAAAACGAAGGAGTTGCACAGTTTTTATTAGTTCTGGCCTGGTTGTTTGTATCCGCATCTATAGCACAACTGCTTGGGATTGAGCCTATCATTGGGGCTTTTTTCGCCGGACTTTCCATCAACCGTTTTATTATTCACGGCTCTCCTCTGCAAAACCGTATAGATTTTGTAGGAAGTATCATATTTATTCCATATTTTTTAATTTATGTTGGTATGATTGTAGACCTGCGGATATTATTCAGTGGTTGGGAATCATGGTTATTTGTTATAACAGTTACGGGCACGGCTACAGCAGCTAAATGGCTTGCTGCCTTTTTTGCCCAACGCCTGTTTCATTACACCAGAGCCCAAAGAGGTGTTATGTTTGGGCTAAGTAATGCTCAGGCTGTTAATACCCTGGCAGCAGTGTTGGTTGGCTACAAACTTGGGCTTTTTGGCGAGAACATATTAAATGGAACCATTGTTATGATTTTGTTCACGTGCGTTGTAAGTGCCTTCATGGTTGAGCATCAGGGACGAATTGTAGCGCTGCAGGAAGAAACTGAAAAGGATGCGGGCTTAGGAGTAATACAGCCTGACCATATATTAATCCCCGTTGCTTACCCAGAACTTGTGCCTCGTCTGGCGGAACTGGCTCATTTACTGAAAAAAGAAGATCGGGATACTATACTTTACCCTCTGTCAGTAGTAAAAGATTTAGAAGACGCAGAGATTCAACTTGTAAGCGTTAGGAAAATGCTAAGTGGTGTAATCGAACATGTCGGAGGCACTGATTCCAGGGCCCAGGCTATTGCCAGAATTGATGGTGATATTCCCGCTGGAATCATGAGAACGGCTAAAGAGATTGGTGCAACAAAAGTAGTCATTGGCTGGTCCAGGGAAACGAGGAAAACTGAGTCTGATTTCAACAGTATTGCTGAAAAATTAATTGAAGAGTGCCCTGCAATAATTGTCGTAGGGAATCTGCTTGCGCCACTTAATTCCATTAAACAGGTACGCCTGTTTCTGCCAAGGCATGCAGAAAGAGAAAAAGGGTTTATTACATGCCTAATTGCTTGGGTAAATATGGTTAACAAATTGCGTGTTCCAGCAAGGATTTATGGTTTTGCTGATTCAGTAAATGACACTAAAAATTACATTAGTCGATGTGGAAATAAGCAACTTATTTTCTATTGTGTTGAAGAAGACTTGCCTTCTGCGTGGCGAAACTTTCAAGAAGCAACCAATAAAGATGAAATGTTAACTTTGTTAGGTGCCAGGCCAGGGAGCATTTCATGGGGTAATTCACAATTCAGAATAACTTCGCATGCAGTTCGCTCTTTGCCGGAGGTTAGCTTTGTATTTTTTTATCCAGAGAGAAGTGTATAAGAGGAGACGTAAGCAGGCTTGTTAATTAAATTTAGAGAAACAGGTTACTAAAGCCAGTTAATTCGAGAACTACAATCTAACACTTCAACTGCCTTTATGTTATACATCAAAGAAAACTTTTTCCGGAGAATATGATATGCAGCCTCAGGGAACTGGAAGGTTGGAAGGTATTGGCGGTCTGGCTAATAAAAAAGCCCCTTTAATAGAGGCATGTCACAAGAGTTCTTACTTTAGCCGGAGCTACGACTCGACTCCCGGTTTATTTCCCTTATTACTGGAAAAACTCCTATTGCAGTACGGTTGCAGTAATGATCCTGTTATAGCTTTTATTATGTCAACGACACCCTTCACGGGTGCCGTTGATTTCTTGGTGGAGATAGAGGGGATTGAACCCTCGACCCCTTGACTGCCAGTCAAGTGCTCTCCCACTGAGCTACATCCCCATATGTTGTGTTCCGGGTCAGGCACATTAAATATCATACCTTCCTCTGATATATTATACAAGCAATAAAGGGAACTGTCAAGATGTCTCCGTGATCCTTCTCACGGCGAATTCATGAACCCATATATTTCCATAGCGTTTTAGAGAAGATTTACATAAAAATGAATATAAGGAAGCTGAAGTAAATTTACTGTTGTCTTTTTACACTTTCAGCCCTGTTTTTAGTTCTACTACTCATTTC
>JAUSPO010000075.1 GCA_030656575.1 Bacillota bacterium | reverse complement strand
GGACGATAGCTGCAGAAAAATAATTAATTTTCTGGGATTAGCTGAGAGTTTCTTTGCGTGGAGTGGAGACGGCTAGCCTGTTTTGGTTGGTATATATTTACTATTGCAATACTTCGGGGTATTATGCGGAATATGAGATATGATGCATTCTAGATTACTGGTTTGGCAACAGTTCAAACCTTTAAAATATCAGGAGCTGCTTATAGTGGAAGTTCAAAAACGATTTGAAGAAATGCTCGTTCCTGTCTCAAGGAAAATTAAAAAGGAGTGTAACCATAGTTCAAATAATTGTAATGATGAATCATTTTTTGCCAGGTTAAGCTTTGACTTAATTAGGAAAGAACTTATGGAAGCTCTTCAAATTATTGCTATCATTAATCCCACTATAAAGGACTGGGAAAGAATCAGGGAAAATAGCAGGGTCTTTTTTAATGAGCAGATTAATATGTTAAAAAATGATTTTTCCATGCTAATGGAAGAAGACGACATTAATGATAGTGAAGCTAACCTTTTAAAAAAAGAAATATTTGCTGAGTATAATACTTTTATCGATGGACAATTAAGAATTATTGCAGACGGTCGAAAAAAAATACTTTATGACCTTTTAATAAAAATTACCAGCGGTATAATAGGTGGACTTATCGTATATTTCCTAACAAGATCTCTTATGTAGATAACAGCATTGGACAAGCCTATAGTATTTTTTTGTGAAGGTAAACCTAACTTTTTATCGAAAAGATATGCCCCAGATCGCTGAAAGATACAGCGACGATACAACCGCTTATGCTGCCCTCCTGCAGGATATAAACAATGAGTATCGCTATCTGCCCCGGGAAGCATTGGAAAGGGTATCGGAAAAGCTGGAGATCCCCCTTAGCCAGCTTTTTAGCCTGGCCACGTTTTACAAAAGCTTCAACCTGGTTCCCAGGGGTAAGCATGAGATCCACGTCTGTATGGGGACGGCGTGCCACGTACGGGGCTCCCAACGGATACTGGAAAGGATCGCCCATAAGCTCCAGGTAAAACCCGGGGGATACTACACCGGATGGGGAATACACCCTGGAAACGGTAAACTGCGTGGGTGCCTGTGCCTTGGGTCCTTTGGCAACCATAGACGGTAAGTACTACGGAAAGCTGACCCTGAACAAGGCAGACAAGCTGCTGGGATGTTTCCATGAAAAAGATAACGGACCTTCGTAAACTGGACGAACTGAGAAATTCTTTGCTTGAGAGAGGGGATTCGGGAAAGACATGTATTTCTGTGTGCTGCGGGACCGGATGCCGGGCTTCCGGCTCCTTGGACGTGGTTTCCTCTCTTCTGACAATGATTAGCCAGAAGAAACTGGATGTTAACCTGGATACGAAAATTACCGGATGTCACGGTTTTTGTGAACAGGGGCCCCTTATGGTCATAACGCCCCAGAACATTCTCTACTGCAAAGTGGATGCTGGTGATGTGGATGAAATTGTGGAAGAAACTATTCTCCGGGGGAAAGTCGTGGAGCGGCTGCTCTACGTTGATCCGGCTCCGTAAAAGACGGGAAGATAGGGTCAGCGAGGCACCGGGCGAGAGGCTTTCCTTTCGCCCGGTGCCTCGCTTGGTGCCTGTCACTTAACTTATTAACTTATTGAATTTTAAAGCAATTATGCTGTGTCTGTTCGCGGCAAACCAGCAGGGAGGGTGGTATTTCAGGGGCGGTTGTTATTTCCAGTGTAATTGCGGCGGCAGATATTGCCGCCGCAGCAAGAGAAATTGACGGGAGGTAAATTAAATAATTAAGTTATTTTTTTGCCAGACTGCCAATAATAAACAAGGGCAAATCCGTCAATTCACTTAACGCAGTCAAATAAATTTCCTCAATAGATACAAGTATACAGGTAGAAGGCCCGGCCGATTTATGTTTCTGCAAATCAATATTAGGAAAGGGCATAAGGGCTAACCTGTTCCCAGAGCCCAGAGCCAACAGTTCCGCTTCATACAGCACCCCGCACGAACCTACAGGCAGGATTTCCCGTACATAAGGTAAGGTCAGCAGCTTTTTCACTAGCACTGGGTCTGCGTTTTCTGTGCCATCCAGAACCTCTGAACCGACTTTGGGCCATCCCATACATACCACTAAGTCCCCAGCACCGGATTTTCCCAGCCGTAACTCACTTTTTGCAGCCCTGCCGATTACTGTAATCCCAAGTCCCGACTGACATGTGGTGGTATTCTCCTCGGTACTCCCTGTGATAGCTATATCATCCGACAGTCCGGCCATCATAATTTCTTCCCGAATTCCTTTAATAAAACCGGTTCCAGTTGGCTCCATTTCAACGTTAAGTGTGTTCACAACAGCAAAGGGAGAAGCGCCGCACGCCAAGACCTCCATTAAAGGTACTCGAACCGTGAATTTACCAACCACATCCGCCGGGGTTTTCACATTATCATGCGGTTTCGGTCCAACACCACCGAGAGAATCGCAAGCAATAACCAGGATTTCATTCGCTCCTAAAGGTGCTAAAATAAGATCTCGAAAGGATGTGATGCCATTAATATCCAAGTCCTTTTCCCGCCTTTTGTATGGCTTTTGATTGGGCAAGTATAACGGCCAGCACTATATTTATAGCTGAACCGATGAGGAGCGGGATAAGCAGTGCTGCAAAAATGCCGGTACCCAAAATGGGAATTAACATGGCTGGCGCGACAACCCCGTTTAAGAATACTGCCACAGCCACAGCCAAAACCCTCTGTCCTTTTCTGAACAGATAACCAAACACACTGACAAATACTGCCATTTGTAATGCCACTAACATGTGCAGCGGAAAGCTCAGCGGAAAAGAAACCGTCCATGCGCTGATCAAATGGCCAAAAGCCCCCACCACTGCTCCTCCCCAGCCGCCAAGAAGCGCCGCCGCCAGATAACCGGGCAGCGAGTCAAAGGCCACCGTCCCCGTAGGACTGGGGATTTTGATAAATCCCCCCACAGCACTCATGGCAATGAGTAATGCCGTCATAACAAGTTTTTTTACATTCATCCTGATTCCTCCTTTTTTTTGCATATAAAAAAGCCCACGGTTTATCACCCGTGAGCTTTTCCATCACCCACTACAAAAACACAGACAGGCAGGTCTCCTGGCTCGGTTTCATCACCTGGCACACCTTCCCGGTTTCAACCAGTGGCATCTGTGCCAAGCTCCCCCATACAGTGGCGGGTCCGCCCGGGATTTTCACCCGGTTCCCTATTCTCCCAAAGGGCACCTGTAAGCGTTTTTTCTTTTTTCTGCTCTTTTGTGGTTATATATTCTACAAAAACATTATTTTTCCTGCTTGATCTAAGGTTCCCGTAAATGTTTTTTTCCTGAACCCACTCTCATGCTAAATATTCTTTAACCATCTTAAGGGCACAAAAGGAGCCGCACATCGTGCATTCTTCTTTTTCCTGGGGATTGAGACGTTTATACAAACTTTTGGCCAGCCCGGGATCCAGGGACAGCTCCAGTTGGCATTCCCAGTCCAGCCTCCTGCGGGCCAGTGACATCTCCCTATCCCATTCCCTCGCTCCTTTAACGCCCTTGGCTACGTCAGCGGCATGGGCGGCAATACGGGAGGCCATCACCCCCTGGTGGACTTCTTCCGGACCGGGTAAACCCAGATGCTCGGTGGGAGTTACATAGCAGAGAAAATCTGCTCCGGCCACAGCAGCCATTGTCCCCCCGATAGCAGCGGTAATATGGTCGTAACCGGGGGCTACATCGGTAACCAGCGGGCCCAAAACATAAAAAGGGGCACCTTTACAGATCGACTTGGCTGCTTTCATGTTCGTTTCGATCTGGTCAAAAGGGACATGTCCCGGGCCTTCTACCATAACCTGCACTTCAGCCTCCCTGGCTCTCTGGACCAGTTCCCCCAGGGTCAACAGCTCCTGCATCTGAGCACGATCGGTGGCATCTTCCAGGCAGCCCGGCCTCATCCCATCACCAAGGCTCAGGGTTACATCGTACCTCCTGGCAATCTCCAGAAGCCGGTCAAACTTTTCATAGAGGGGATTCTCCCTTTCTTTTTCAAGCATCCAGCCAGCCAGGATCGCGCCGCCGCGGCTGACTATCCCCATAATCCGGCCCTCTGAACGCAGGCAATCCAGGGCCGACATGGTCAAGCCGCAGTGCAGAGTCATAAAATCTACACCCTCTGCCGCGTGCTCTTCGATTACGGCAAAAAGATCTTCTTCTTTCATTTTAAGAACTCCCCCATAAGATAAGCGGGCCTTAACTGCTGCTTCATAAATGGGAACAGTGCCTACAGGCACAGGGCAAAGATCCAGTACCATGGAGCGTATTTCTTTAAGGTCACCGCCTGTACTTAAATCCATAACGGCATCTGCGCCTGCTTGCAGAGCCGCAAATAGCTTGGCCTTTTCGTTCTCTTTTTCGGGAAAGGCCTCTGAAGTGCCGATATTAGCATTGATTTTTACCCGCAGTCCCTGCCCGATGCCGCGAGGCTGCAGGTTCTGACGGTTGGTGTTGGCGGGGATAACAATGGTCCCCCCGGCTACCCCTTTCATTACCACCTCTACAGGGAGGTTCTCCTGCGAAGCCACAAGCTTTACCTGGGGGGTCACCTCTCCTTGTCGCGCTCTGGAAACCTGTGTAACATCTTTTCTCATAATAGCAAACACCTCGCTCAACGTTAAATTGTAAACAGGATAATTCTTAACGTGACAATGGAGAAGCGTCCCCATTTAATTTTTTCAAAGAAGCATCAATTTCACGGGCTACTTTTCTTCCAGAAAGGAGCATGCCGCCAAAGATGGGCCCCATGCGATGACCGCTGTATACGGCGCTGGCAGACATCCCCGCCACATAGAGCCCGGGATATACTTCCCTGGTATATTCCAGTAGAAAGCTTTCTCCCGACTCTGCCCACATGGAGCTTTCTCCCATAATTTTCCCTGTTTTCGTGAATAATTTTCCCTTTAATTTATTTTGAACAAAACCCACAACCTGGCAATCGTGCCCGGTGGTATCAATAACGTACGAAGCTTCCACAGCAACGGGGTCAACGTGCAGCCCTGCCATCTGGACGGAAGACCAGTTTAAAACCAGCCCAGTCACCCTGGTGCCGCCTTCAGCCAGGACATCTTCGGCAGAGAGGAGGTTAAATATTTTTGCCCCGTTCCGGATCGTTTTTGCTCCCATGGCAGTAACCGACAGCACCGAGTCCGCCGAGTAATAGCCCTCCCCATGGCTGCGGTGTTCAATCTCAAATTCTTCAAATATTTCCCTTGCTTCTTCCTGGAACACAATCGTGTTAAACATGATACCGCCGCCCCACATGCCTCCACCTATGCTAAGTCTCTTTTCAAAGACAGCCACCTTGTGGCCGCTTTTCGCAAGATAATAAGCTGCTGCTAACCCTGCCGGCCCTGCACCAACGATGGCAACGTCGGACTTTAAGTATGACTCCAACTCCTCTAGTTACCTGCGGATAATAATCTTAGATATATGAGCGTCTCGCAACATTTTTGACTCCTCCTCGTATACACTATTTTTCGTTTTCACCCTTGTCAGTAAACACCTGCTTCTACACCTTAAATCCCCTCTACCGCTCTGTTGTCCACTTTTTAGACCTTGATGTCGTGGATCTTCTCCGCCAGGCTGTCCATATCCAAGGCAGTCCTCCTCCTCATGGAAAGAATACGACCGTCCTGTGCTTGCCAATAATGCAAAAAGCGGACCAGAACGTGGGCCCGCTTCAACAACTAGCAGCACATTATCCCTACGCTGGTATTACCCAGAGCGAAATTTTCATTCCGCCGAACAGGTTCTACGGGTTAAAGAGCTTCACCGCGCCCTTTTCTCAGCCTCCACTCGGAAGCACCCCTGAAAATATGGAGTTTTTTTAAGTATAACACGTGAAGGTTTTTTAACAAGAAGCTTGTCAATTTGTGTCAATTTGAGGTTTCACCATAAGACTGAATTTTTTGAGGTTCCCATTATCAGAAGCTCAGAAAAAACATTATTCAACGCTATTGACAAACCCGTGAAGGTATGATAAAAATTAGAACATCTAACATCATTATGTAAAAAATTATGAATGAGACTAGTAACTCTCCAGCGAAGGCCCAGAGAACCGGGGAAAGGTGTGAGCCCGGTCCAGGCGCAGAGAGCGAATGGACTCAAGAATTGCATGACGAACGGTTATTACCAAGTAGTTTTTGCCGGAGTGAGCACCGTTAGCAGAGCTCAGGGTATCGCCTTTGCAAACCTTGGGCCGTACCTGAGAAAGATATGCCGGTTAATTATTTTTACCGGCAAATTAAGGTGGTACCGCGGAAGCAAGCCTCTCGTCCTTATTTGGGCAAGAGGCTTTTTTATTTTAATTATATAGGAGTGAATGCCCGTGATACCCGATGATCGGGGTTATTTTGGAGAATTTGGGGGACGATTTGTCCCCGAGGTGTTAATACCTGCCCTTGAAGAGCTTACCGAGGCGTACCGGGGGGCCAAAGAAGATCCTTTCTTTCAGGAAGAATTTTATAACTTAATGAAGTGCTGGTCGGGACGTCCCACTCCCCTTTATGAGGCAAAACGCCTTAATGAGCTGCAGGGAGGTGCCCGTATTTACCTGAAGCGGGAAGATCTTTTGCATACGGGAGCACACAAGATTAACAATGCCCTGGGGCAGGGCCTGTTGGCCAAAAAGATGGGAAAAAAACGCCTAGTCGCCGAAACGGGCGCAGGACAGCATGGTGTGGCTGCTGCCGCAGCTTCCGCCTTGTTGGGGCTGGAATGCGTCGTTTACATGGGCGAGGAGGATGTCCGCAGGCAGGCTCCCAATGTTAGTCGCATGCGGCTTCTGGGAGCAGAAGTAAAAGCTGTTACAGACGGCAGCAGAACTCTTAAAGATGCCATTAATGAAGCTATTCGCCACTGGGTGACCAATGTTGATAACACTTACTACCTGCTGGGATCAGCAGTAGGGCCCCACCCTTATCCTTTAATGGTACGTGACTTCCAGGCAGTTATCGGGAGAGAAGCACGAGAACAGGTACTGGCATTAAGGGGTACTTTGCCTGATTATGTTGTAGCCTGTGTAGGCGGTGGTTCCAACGCTATCGGTATATTTTATCCTTTTGTAAATGATCAACAGGTGAAGCTGATCGGTGTGGAGGCAGGAGGTCAGGGTCTTGAGAGCGGTAAACACGCCGCTTCCCTGGTGGCAGGAAAAGTTGGGGTGCTGCACGGGGCGAAGTCTTTTATCTTGCAGGATGAAGCCGGCCAGATCCAACCCACCCACAGCATTTCAGCCGGACTGGATTATCCCGGTGTCGGCCCGGAACACGGTTATCTTAAATTTACCGGCCGCGCTCAATACACCGTTGTGGAAGACCACCTTGCCCTTGAAGCTTTCCTGCTTCTCAGCAAAACGGAGGGGATTATTCCTGCGTTGGAGTCTTCCCATGCCATCGCTTATGCCCTCAAACTGGCCTCTACTCTGGAGCAGGATCAGGCTGTTGTTGTTAATCTATCCGGCAGGGGAGATAAAGATATGGAAATTGTAAACAGTATGCTGGAGGTGGGACAATGACGCGCATCGCTTCTGTATTTGCCGGGAAAGAACATTCGGCCCTTATAGCTTTTATTACTGTAGGTTATCCTACTCTTGAGGCCACGCTGGAGGCGGTTCCTCTGCTGGAAAAATGCGGCGTCGATATGATAGAACTGGGTATTCCTTTCTCCGACCCGCTGGCTGACGGCATAACCATCCAGCAGGCCAGTTATAAAGCCCTGCAAAACGGCATTACTCCGTCTGCCTGCCTGCAGTGAAGCATGGGGACGGTTCTGTAGCTTCATAGATTCCCACCCTGCAAAGAGAGAGGGATATATTTTATGATTGTTGTTATGGATTTCGGTGCCAGTGAAGAGGAAATTGGAGAGGTAGAAGAAAGAATTAAAAGTTTTGGATATGATGTGCATCATTTCAACGGTGAACCTCGTGCTGTCCTTGGGATTATCGGTTCTCCCGGAGAAGATACCAGGGATGCTTTGGAGGTTATGCCTTCTGTAGAAAGAGTAATACCTGTTTCACTTCCTTTTATATTGGCGAGCAGGGAGTTTAAAAAGGATAAGACCATCTTTGAGGCGGGCGGGGTTGAAATCGGCGGCGAAAAAATCGTCCTCATAGCCGGGCCCTGTGCAGTTGAGGGGAAAGAGCCCTTTCTTCGGGCTGCTGAAGCTGTAAAAAAAGGGGGTGCGGATATATTAAGAGGGGGGGCATATAAGCCCCGCACTTCTCCTTACAGCTTTCAAGGCCTGGAAGAAGAAGGCTTAAAAATTATGGCGGAAGCCAGGGAGATAACCGGACTGCCCATCATCACAGAAGTTACGGACCAGCATTCTGTAGAAATTGTTGCCCGCTATGTCGACATCATCCAGGTGGGGGCACGCAACATGCAAAACTTTACGCTGCTTAAAGAGCTGGGGCAGGTAGACAAACCCGTTTTGATAAAAAGAGGAATGGCTGCAACTATTGAAGAATGGCTGATGGCGGCGGAATATCTTCTCAGCAATGGGAACCACAGGGTCATTCTCTGTGAAAGAGGAATACGTACTTTTGAAACGTATACCCGCAATACTCTTGATATCAGTGCAGTCCCTATCGTAAAAGATCTCAGCCATTTACCGGTATTTGTAGACCCCAGCCACGGTACCGGTAAGTGGAAATGTGTGCCTTCTATGAGCCTGGCTGCAGTAGCGGCGGGTGCCGACGGCCTGTTGATAGAGGTGCATCCATCTCCTAAGGAAGCGCTTTGTGACGGCCTTCAATCCTTGGTTCCGGAAAAATTTTCACAGCTGAAAGCTTCTATAAGAGGAGTGGCACAGGCAGTAGGCCGCATCCTGTAAGCTGTTGACTCGCAAATTAATAAATAAATCCCATGAAGGGGAATAGTAAGTAAAGGGGATTTTCACAGAGAGCCGGCAGATGGTGTGAATCCGGTAAAAGATCCCTTTACTGAATGGGCCCCGGAGGAAAGGCCCGAACGCTGCAGTTAGAAGCGATTTAAGTTGATTTCTGCATTTAGTAGGCTCCTGCGGATGTTCTTACCGTTAAAAGAGACAGGGTATCGGAGAAAGAAGCCTGTTTAGGCTTGCAATTCTCCCGTATCTGGAAGAGAGTGAACCGTAATTTTATTCAGGTTACGGTCCAAACTAAGGTGGCACCACGAAGAAGCCTTCGTCCTTAAGACGAATGGCTTTTTTTATTTAATTAAATACCATTGAAAAGGCGAGGTGTGTGGCAGGTGATTAATCCGGGCAGGGAAACATTTAATAGGCTGGGCGAAATTTATAACATTGTACCCTTATTTAAAACAGTTCCAGCCGACCTGGAGACGCCTATTTCCCTTTATCTGAAGCTTACTTCCCATTCTAAGGAGAGCTTCCTGCTGGAAAGCGGGGAACTGGGGGAAAAATCCAGGTATTCGTTTATCGGGAGTGAACCATTTTTAACCCTTTATACCGTAGACAGTGATACTGTTGTCCAGGAGGAAAGTGGAAAACAATGGCGCTCGGGGGATGACCCTCTTGACGTTTTAGAAAAGATATTTAAGGGTTTTAAAGTTTACCATCCGGAGGAACTTTCTGCTTTCTGGGGAGGGGCCGTTGGTTATATCTCCTATGATATGGTCAGGCGATGGGAAAAAATTCCAGGAATACAGGAAGAAAGCAGTTGGCCTTCATGTTACTTTTCCTTTCCCCGAAAGGTTTTTATTTATGACCACAGGCGGCATCTCTTAACAGCAGTTTACCTGGCGGAAGTAAATGGAGAAGGAGATGATTTGGGAAGAGTTTACGAGAAGGCCTCTCGGGAACTGGAAAGTATTTTAGCTAATATTGGCACGGAACAGGGGGCGAGCAGTCCGGATATTTCATCTGCTTATGAAGCAGAAACAAAAAGTCCGGGCAAAGATCTTCTGCATCAGGTTCCAGTATTTACTAGGGATAGCTTTGCTTCAGCGGTTGAGAGGGCCAAGGAATATATCAGGGCAGGAGACATATTCCAGGTAGTGCTATCCAGGCGAACTCAGCGGGAAAGCAGTGTCCTTCCGTTCAGCATTTACCGTGCCCTGCGCAGTTTAAACCCTTCGCCTTACCAGTTTTACCTTTCTTTTCCTGATTTTCAGTTGGTAGGTTCCTCACCGGAGATGCTGGTTAAGTTGGAGAAAGGAATGGCTTATACTAAACCTATAGCCGGGACCAGGCCGCGGGGCCAGGATGATAAGAGCGACTTTTCCCTGGCTGAGGAGCTCAGCAAAGACGAAAAAGAGAGGGCCGAGCACATGATGCTGGTGGATCTGGGAAGAAACGACCTGGGGAAGGTCTGCTGCTATGGGAGCGTAGAGGTAACCAAGCTCTTGGAAGTGGAATATTTTTCCCATGTTATGCACCTTGTTTCCGAAGTCAGGGGGAAAATCCGCCCGGAATACAATTTTGCCCATCTTTTACGGTCCGCCTTCCCCGCGGGAACGGTTTCCGGTGCTCCTAAAGTGAGGGCTATGGAGATTATTGCCGAACTTGAACCCCTCCCCCGGGGTCCCTATGCAGGCGCCGTCGGCTATCTGGGGTTTAATGGGGAGATTGATACCTGTATAACGATAAGGACAATTCTTATGAGTCAGGGGCAGGCTTATATCCAGGCTGGAGCAGGAATTGTGGCCGATTCTGATCCCTATAAGGAGTATGAAGAAACAGAATATAAAATGGCCAGCTCATTAAGGGCCTTAAGCTTGGCAGAGGAGTGGGAAAATGATTTTAATCATCGATAATTATGATTCTTTTACCTTTAACCTGGCTCAGGAGCTGGGGTCCATGGGTCTGGAAATAGAAGTTCGCAGAAATGATGCTTTTACCCTGGAGGAGCTGGAACAGATGCCCCTGCGAGCTGTTTTTATCTCCCCGGGGCCGGGAGAGCCCGGTTCTGCAGGGTTGAGCTTAAAAGCGGTAGGTTATTTTAAAAACCGGCTTCCTGTTTTGGGCATATGCCTGGGGCACCAGGTTATCGGGGCTTATTTCGGTGCCAGGGTTGTAAGGGCTTCCCGTCTTATGCATGGGAAAACATCGCTTATTCATCATCACGGTGACAGCATTTTTATGGGGATAGATTCCCCCTTCGAAGCCATGCGCTATCACTCTCTTTTAGTATCCAGGGATTTTTTGCCTCCATCCCTGGAAGTTATTGCGGCAACGGAGGAGGGGGAAATCATGGCTATCCGGCATAAGATTTATGGCAACCTGGTAGGGCTGCAGTTTCACCCCGAGTCCCTGTTTACGCCCCATGGTCGTGCTATCTTAAATAATTTCTGCCGGCTTTCCGGGCTTTTCCCCGCTGTAGAATTTTATCATCCTGAGGAGGTGAACACCCTGGAAAAATCCGGGGTAATAGACGATGAAAGATATTCTGGAAAAGTTGATCCGTCAAGAAGATTTAACCTGTGAAGAGGCCAGCCAGGTCATGGGGAAGATAATGAGAGGTGAATTTAAGGATGCTCAGGTTGCTGCTTACCTTGTAGCACTTCGCTGTAAAGGAGAGACTGTTGATGAAATACTGGGGAGCTGCCAGGCCATTCGCGAGCATAGTATTAATATTTCCGTGATAAAAACTCCCCTGGTGGATACCTGTGGTACCGGGGGAGACGGTAAGGGGACTTTTAACATTTCTACGGTAAGCGCCTTTGTTTCCGCCGGAGCCGGGATAACAGTTGCCAAGCACGGAAACAGGGCTGTTTCCGGGCAGTGCGGGAGCGCAGACCTTTGTGAAGCTTTGGGTATAAATATTGAGCTGTCCGCCGCGGACTTGGAGCTCTGCCTCAATGAAACCGGCCTGGGCTTTTTATACGCACCCTTACTGCACCCCGCCATGGCCCATGCACTTCCGGCGAGAAAAGCTTTGGGATTGCGGACCATCTTTAATATCCTTGGTCCCTTGAATAACCCGGCAGGAGCAAAAAGGCAGCTGATGGGGGTTTACGAGGCTGGGCTTACAGAAAAGATGGCAGCAGTGCTGGCTTCTTTGAGTTCCGAGCATGCTCTGGTAGTGGCCGGTGGGGATGGTTTGGATGAAATTACACTTACGGCAGAGACCATGGTGACCGAGGTTAAAAACGGGAAATTGCATAGCTATGTTATTGCACCGGAAGATTTTGGTTTCTCAAGAGTCTCTCTGGATTCGCTGCGGGGCGGGGATGCTGCAGAGGGTGCCCGTTTATGTTTAGCAGTAATGAAGGGGGAAAAAGGATCACAGAGGGATGTGGTTTTGCTCAATGCAGGTGCGGCTCTCTATGTTTCAGGAATGGCAGAGAGCATCAGGGAAGGCATTGAACTGGCAATAACCTCTATTGATTCCGGCGCGGCTTACGAAAAACTTCAGTCCCTGGTGCAGTTTTCCCGGTGCCCGGCGGGAATTGCCTGCTGCAGAAGGGGGAAAAACCTATGCTTAAAGAGATAGCAGTTCATAAATGGAGAGAGGTTTCAAGGCAGAAAAAAGAATATCCCCTGGAGGAAATAGTCAAACAACTGCCTTCACTGCCTTCTCCAAGGAACTTTAAGGAGGCGCTTTTAAGGTGTTTTCCCAAGGTTGGTATTATCGCGGAGATTAAAAAGGCCTCTCCCTCCTGCGGAGTTATCGAATCTCATTTTGCAAAGGAGAAAAGCCCGGCGGAAATCGCCCTTCTGTATGAAGAAGCCGGAGCGGCGGCCATATCCGTGCTTACCGAAGCGAAGTATTTTGCCGGCCGCCCTGCCGATCTGCGCAGCGCTAAAAGTGCTGTAAGCATACCTGTTCTGCGCAAGGATTTTATCGTAGATGAGTACCAGATTTATGAATCCAGGGCCATGGGGGCGGATGCTGTCCTGCTTATCGCCTCCCTGCTTGCTTTTGTGGAGCTGAAGAGATTCTTGCAGCTGCTCAGCGAACTGGGAATGTCTGCTCTAGTGGAAGCAGGGAAAAAGGAAGATATTCAGAAGGCGGTTCAGGCAGGGGCGGAGATCATAGGTATCAATAACCGCAATCTTCATACCATGGAAATCGACCTTTCGAGGACTATTGAATGGGGTCCCTATGTTCCCCGCGACAGGATTTTGATTTCGGAGAGCGGTATTTACTGCCGGGAGCAGGTGGAACAGTTAATAAAGTTGAGTGGAATAAATGCCGTCCTTGTTGGTAAAAGCCTTATGGACAGCGGTAATCCTGCTGCAAAAATAAAGGAGCTGATAGGTGAAGATGTGTCCTGTGCGCATTAAAGTTTGCGGTATTCGCACTCTTCAGGATGCCCTGGCAGCCGTGCAAGAAGGCGTTCATGCCCTGGGATTTGTCTTTGCACCCAGTCCCCGCCGGGTAACCCCGGAAACAGCTGCCGCCATTATTAAGGAATTGCCGCCTTTTATTGGAAAGGTTGGTGTTTTTGTTAACGAAGAAAGTGGAAGGGTAAGAGAGATTGCCGCTTACTGCGGGCTGGATACCCTGCAGTTTCATGGAGAGGAAACAGCGGCATACTGCCGCTTATTTCACCCATATAAGGTTATCAAAGCTTTTCCTGTTTCACACTCTTTGTCGGTGGAAAGATGCCGGGAATACGGGGGCAGTGCTATTTTGCTGGATACTAAATATGCAGATAAAAAAGGTGGTGGAGGCCTGGTCTTCGATTGGCGGCTGGCATTGCCGTTCTGTAAAGGGACGTTTCCACTTATTCTTGCAGGAGGCTTAAATCAGGACAATATTCTTGGCGCACTTAAGGTGCTAAGACCTTTTGGGGTCGATATAAGCAGTGGTGTGGAGAAGGATGGTCTTAAAGATCAAGATATGATTAGAGCCTTTATGAAACAAATCCGGAGATGGGAATATCAGCAAATATCCCGGTATGAGAAGGAGAGAGTCGAAAAAGAATAATATTGAAGCGGAACTAATCCCATTCCCTGGGGGGGAAGGGCACTTATCTTAAAGTGCTTAACCCCTACCTTCTTGAATTTTTTACGGTAAAGGCAGGGCGGGATATAAAGGTTAAGAGGTATAATTAAGAATAATAATTTGGAAGGGGGTTATCATAATAGTTAATATAATCAGGGAAAAGATGAGAGGCATGTTTATTTGATGCGCAGTATCAAATACCTGTTCAGGCTGTGGAGAAAAAGGAAACCATCTAAAACAAAATCGGGCACCGATAAGACAGGCGGTCCTTATAATCAGGTACAGATGTTATCACCTGACCTCTCCGTCAACCTGAAAATGATCAGGGAGAAGCTGGGCAACAGCATGGACTTTATTATCAGGGAGTTTAATATAGGGAAAACCCGGGCCGCCCTTGTTTGTATCGATGGATTAGTAGACAAAGAAATGATTGAGAGCCACATTCTCCAACCCATGCTCATCTACGCCCGCATGGCTGAGCCGACGCCGGTAAAGGGGGAAAAAGAGCTTTTAAAATTTATTGAGGATAATACACTGACTGTGTTAGATTATCAGGAGCTCTCTTCCCTTGATAAGCTGCTCGACAAGATTTTTTCAGGATACACCATCTTAATTATTGACGGCATTGCCGTAACACTGGCGATAGAAACCATCGGTTACGAGGCCCGTGATGTAACAGAGCCGGAGACCGAGTCCGTGGTCAGGGGACCCCGGGAAGGATTTACCGAAAGGCTGCAGGTTAACATCGCCCTTTTGCGCAGAAAGATTAAATCACCGGACCTGCGGCTGGAAAGGATGACTCTGGGCGAAGTAACCAGGACCGATATCTGCATCGCTTACATCCGGGGCATTGCCGACGATAAGATCGTCGACGAGGTCAAAAAACGTCTGCAGCGCATCGAAATAGACGGGATCCTGGAATCGGGGTATATCGAGGGCTTCATCGAGGATGCGCCTTTTTCCCTGTTTCCCACAGTAGGTAATACCGAAAAGCCGGACGTTTTAGCGGGCAAGCTGCTGGAGGGGCGGGTGGCCATCTTTGTGGACGGCAGCCCTATGGTATTGACTTTACCGTATCTCTTTATGGAAAACCTCCAGGCCAGTGAGGATTATTATTCCCGCTGGCCTTCAGGTTCCATATCGAGATGGTTAAGGTTCCTGGCCATTTTTTTTACCACCCTGCTGCCCCCTCTCTATGTGGCCGTAATATCTTATAACCCGGAGCTGCTGCCCACTATCCTCATGATCACTGTAGCCGCTTCCAGGGCGGGGATTCCTTTCCCGCCCGTTTTAGAGGTGACTTTATTGGGCGCTATCTTTGAAATACTAAGGGAAGCCGGGGTGCGCCAGCCCCGGCCCGTGGGCCAGGCGGTAAGCATCGTAGGCGTCCTGGTTATCGGCCAGGCCGCCATCTCCGCGGGTATAGTGAGTGCCCCCGGCGTAATGATCGTTGCCCTGACGGGCATTTCATCGTTTGCTGTGCCTGCCCAAACTGCAGCTTACGTTTTCATCAGGCTGTTCCTGCTGGCGCTGACGGCCACAACAGGGTTCTTCGGCCTGACCATCGGGATAATTATCCTGTTGGTGCATTTGACCTCCCTGAGGTCCTTCGGGGTGCCTTACATGTCCCCTCTTGCCCCGATCAATGTAGCGGGCTGGAAGGACTTATTCCTGCGCGCTCCCTGGTGGGCTATGGTGGGCAGGCCCGCTGTTATCGCCCGGCAAAACAGGAAAAGGATCGGGTCTGTTACCATGCCCGGGCCACCCAGGGGCAAGGCAGAAAAACCGCTAGGCGGAGAGGATGAGGATAATGCTTGAAGGCGGGGTTATATCCAACCGTCAGGCAACCTTGCTCGTCGTCAGCACCATCCTCCCCACCAGCATAATGTTCCTGCCGGCTTTGATTTCCGGGGAAGCCAAGCAGGATGCCTGGATATCGATAATAATACTGACGGCGTTTGGGGTGTTAGTCGGCCTGATCATTGCCTCCCTGGGCACCCGTTTCCCGGGACAGACGATCATCCATTACAGTGAGGACATTTTGGGCAGGCCGCTGGGGAAGGCTGTGGCGCTTATCTACCCGCTTTTCTTCATCTATATTAACGCTTTCATCATCAGGGAGTTTGCCGAATTCTTCATCATTAGCTTTATGCCGGAAACCCCCATATCGGTATTTATCATCGGCCTAGTTTTTGTCGCGGGTTACGCTGTTTACAGCGGCCTGGAGCCTCTGGCCCGGATAAACGAGATTATCTTGCCGCTGGTGCTGATATTAATACTTCTCATAGTGGGGATGAATTTACTGCAAATAGATACCAACAGCTTCTTCCCGGTGCTGGAGAAAGGGTTTTTGCCCCCTCTGAAAGGAGCCTACCCCGGGCTGGTCTTTTTTGCAGAAACAATGATGATGTTGATGTTCATACCCTACCTGAGAAGCCCGTCCGGGGCAAAAAGGACCATTACACTGGCTGTCCTTATCCTGGGTTTTTTTCAATTGCTTGTAACCGTTATGCTCATCGGGGTGTTCGGCGGCCTGGTTGCCGGTATGAGCTTCCCTTTACTGCAACTGGCCAGGAATATCAGCCTGGCGAGGGGCATTTTCCACCGGATGGAGCATTTTATCCTGGTCATCTGGGTAGCAGGCGGGTTTATTAAAGTAGGGGTGTTCTACTACTGCGCTGTGCTGGCGACGGCCCAGTGGCTGAACCTGCGGTCGTACAAGGCGCTGGTGCCTCTCATAGGTGTACTGCTGGCGGTTCTTTCCGTCATTTTGTGGGAGAATGTCGTGCAGCTCTCCCATCAGATCGCTGAGGTAGTACCCCCGTATTTTCTAACCGTAGAGGTGGCGATCCCCTTTATCCTTCTGGTGCTGGCCTGGATACGTGGAAAAGGGGGAAAAAGGACATGAAAAAGGCTGTCCTTGTCATCCTCTTACTGGGTTCCATGTTATTGGTAACGGGCTGCTGGAGCTGGGTGGAAATAGAGAATAGAGCTATTGTATCGGCCCTGGGAGTCGATAAGGCGGCAGAGGGGGAGAGGCTGGAGGTCACAGTGCAGATCATCAAGCCCGGGGAAATCCAGTCCGGTGCTCAGGGCGGTGGCATTTCACCGGCGGTAGCTGTTTATTCCGATTCCGGCTATGACCTGGCAGACGCGCTGCGCAACCTCGGCCGGCAGGTCGGGCGGAAGCTAACCTTCTCGAAATTGACTGTCCTGGTTATCGGGGAGGGGATCGCCGGGGAAGGCACCGGCTCCATTATGGATTTTATCTTCCGCCATTATGAGCCCGACCTTAGGGTCAAGGTTATCGTGGTCAGGGGCAGGGCAAAAGAGGTCCTGGAGACAGAAATACCCACCGATAAGGTATGGGGATTGGGATTGGATAAACTGGTTGAGGCCACGAGGCTCCATGCCAGGGCGCCCGCAGTTAGTGTCCTGGATTTCTTAAAAGCTGTGAGCAGCAAAACCACCAGCCCTGTAGCTACCGGCATGGAAATGGCCGGGGAAAAGAAAAAGCCGGCAGAGGAAGAAGTTGCGCCGGGCAAAAAACCGGTAGTGACAGGAACAGCGGTTTTCAAGGATTATAAATTAACCGGTTGGCTGGACGAAACGGAAACAAGGGGGCTTCTCTGGATCAAAGGAGAAGTCGAAGGCGGCGTTATTGTAATTCCCTCTCCGGGAAACCAGAGCAGGTTAATGGCCCTGGAAATAACCTATGCCAGGAGCAAAATAGAGCCGCAAATCAAAGACGGCAGGATAATCGTTACAGTAAAAATCAGTGAAGAGGGGAACATTGGTGAAGTTGAACCGGATAACGTGGAGATAGACAAACCTGGAACTCTGGAGATTATCGAGGCTAGGAAAAAGAAAGTCATCGAGAAGGAAGTGCTGGCTGCCATCGCCAGGGCTCAGGAACTGAATGCCGATGTTTTCGGCTTCGGGGAGGCGGTGCGCCGGAAATATCCCCGCAAGTGGCCGCAGTATGAAAAAAAATGGGAGGAGTTGTTTCCTCTCCTGGACATCCGGGTAGAAGTAGAGGCAAAGATAAGGCGGGTAGGTTTAATTAAAAAACCCATTATACCGGGTTCTTAGGTGGATGTGAAGAACTTCTCTGGCATTAGCCAAATTAATCGCAACACCAAAGAGCCTTCCAATTATATCTCCGCCTTCAACAATATAATGTTATTTCCTATATAGAGCCATGTTATACATATATAGGATGGGATAAAGGACAATAAGATCGGTCATATTATAACTAAGACACTAAGGGAAGGATGCTTAATCGTATGACCAGAGTCAGGTGCTCAGTTGACAGCTGCGATTTTTGGGGTGAGGGTGAGGTTTGCCAGGCCGATTCTATCTGGGTCAAAAATAACATGATCGGTGACACAGATAATGAACTGTCCTACGGCTTTAATACAGAGATCTCGAATGATCTTACTATTCCTGAGAATGAAGGCGGAGACGTTATAAAACCAACCTCGGCCAAAACTTCGCACCATACGTGTTGTGAGACAATGCGTCCCCGGCGTCAAGGGTGACAAGATGCATTACATAATTAATTCACTATTCTAGTGCCGCCATTTCATCAACCCAGGCAAAATAAGCATACCAGATGTAAAGTCTTTCTTCTGAATAGGTGATCATTTTTTCTTTCTCATCATTCTCAATAAGCTTATTGACTTCAATTGACAAATCTTTATCCTGAACGGCGTGGTATATCCGAATTGCATCCTGCTGTGAGCAACAGAACAATTGTGAGAACAATTACTAATACCTTTTTTATCATTTTTCCTCCAACGGGTCATGTCTGTAAACAGGAATAATTGAAATAAGGGCAGAGATCATAATGATAACAAAAACCGAAAGTAAAAGCACAAGCCAAATTCTACGATCTTTTGTCCATACCTGCCAACATTATTAACACTTTTTCCAAAGCTTTTTATAGTGCAGTTTAGCGAAAGTATAAAAGTTCTTATATAAGGGACAATAGTAATAGTATTGAAACAAGAATTTACTGCTAAAGCTTACATTCAACAACCTAAATTTTCCCAAATGCAATATTTGTAATGGCTGACGCTAATTCATAAAAAAAAAGTAAAAAAAGTTGCTAAAACAGCGATAATTTCCATATTTTACCTGGTACTTTTGGTACGGTTCTAGTATG